>NZ_LGSS01000021.1 GCF_001190785.1 Gottschalkia purinilytica
CATAGCTACAAGCTTTTTGGAACCACCTGCATAGCAGGTGGTTTTCTACATACAATAAAAAATGACTATCCATATGATAGTCATCAAATTAAAGCAACCAAAACGATCGCTCTTTAATTATCTAATTTATAAACATTTGTGTCCAATAAGTAACTCCATTTTTCTTTACATATCCAACACCTATTTTTCCAAAATTAGATGAAAGAATATTAGCTTTATGTCCTGGCGAGTTCATCCATCCATTTACCACGCCTTCTGCAGAAGAATAACCTTTAGCTATATTTTCTCCAGCTGCCATATACTTAATCCCAAATTTCTTCATCATTTCAAATGGACTACCATAAGTTGGAGATGTATGGTCAAAATAATTTTTGTCAGCCATATCTTGTGATTTAATACGAGCTACTTTTCCTAAATTAAAGTCAATAGTGAAAGGAGCTAGTCCTATTTTATTTCTTTCAATATTAGTTAATCTTACTACTTCAGATTCAATCTTAAAAGATATTGTTCCATATATAACCGTAGCTGCTTGAGCTCTTGTAGTATTACTATTTGGTGAAAATTGAGTATTACTTACACCACTCATTATTCCACTTTTAATAATTCTTGCTACGTCAGTTTTAGCCCAATTAGGTATTTGAGCTTTATCATTAAACTTTGATAATATATTATTTACTTCGTTATCAGTTACACTAATATCATTTTTTAAAAATCTACCTACTATAACAGCTGTTTCCACTCTTGTTATATTGTTATTTGGTTTAAAAGTTTTATCTTCATATCCTGCTATTAATCCATTATCAACAGCTGTAGCTACATACGATGAATACCAATCTCCTACACTAACATCTTTAAAGTTACCACTGTCTGTTGATAAGTTCTTGAAAAATGGGTCTACTATGAGTCTCGAGAATTCTCCTCTTGTCACATTGTTTTCAGGTTTAAAAGTTCCATCTGGATATCCTGATATTGTTCCTGATGATGCTAAAGTTTCAATATACTGTTTTGCCCAATGATTATTAGGAACGTCCTTAAAGGATATATTAGTACCATATGCTACTGTAGAAACAGAAGTATTAACTAGCACAACACTTAGAGCAATAAATAGTACGAATAGTTGCTTTAAAAATTTGTTTTTCAAGTTTCTCATCCTCCTACTTTTGTATGTATCATTATATATAGTAATTAATGTTAACATTTTAGACGAATTACTACAGGAGTATTATAGACTAATCAATAATCTTTTTCAATGATAGCTGATAAATATTAATTTACATATTAAATATATTCATATTATTTTCACATATATTTAATGATATATAAAAATATCTTAAAATAATAATAAAAAATGATAAAGAGACTTAAGTCAACTTTATCATTTTTATTTTTTAAAATTCAAGTTTCTTATTCTTTGTTCAGTTTAATATGAATAGTTATTTTATTTTCTTTATATTCAGCCCAGATATCTCCATTATGAAGTTCTATTATCTTTTTAGCGATAGCTAGTCCTAATCCTGAACTTTCATTTTCCTTTCTTGATTTATCTACCCTATAAAATCTTTCAAATAGTTTTTTTACTTCTTTTTCTTTGAAATCTTTAACTTCATTTGTAAATGATATATTAACATTATTAATATCCTCTTTGATTTTCACCTCTATACTAGATGGTTTCACACTATATTTGATAGCATTAGTTAATATATTTTCAAAAACCCTAATTATCTTGTCAACATCTACATTTAATATTATGTCTTTATGAGGAATTTGTTTTATAACTTTTAAATTATTTGTATCAAGTACAGGTATATATTCTCCTATTAATTGTTCTAATAGGCTACATACGTCCATTTGTGTATAGTTTAGCTCTATTTTAGAATTTGAAAGCTTAGTGTATTCAAAAAGTTCATTTATCAGATTATTAAGATTTTGAGACTTATTGTATATTGTTTCAATATATTCTTCATATTCCTCTTCAGTCTTGTAACTTTTTTTTCTTATTAAGTCAAGATAGCCAATAATAGACGTCAAAGGTGTTCTTAAATCATGTGAAACATTAGTTATAAGTTCATTTTTTGTATTTTCAATTTCTCTTTCTCTATCAAACTTTTCTTTAAGCTGAATAGACATACTATTTATACTTTCTGATAATTCTGCTATCTCATCACCACCATCTACTTCTAATATTTCTCCTAGGTTTCCTTTAGCTATTCTTTTTACTTTTCTAGAAATATATTTTATATATTGAACTCTTTTATTTATCATAAAGATAAAAGTTATTATAAATGCTACTATACTTAGAATAAGACTAATTAATCCGATTCTATTATCAAGTTTACCCATTTCCCAATCATATTTTTTAGGATATTTAAAAATTAAATAGAATACCTGATTTTCTTTATAAAATGGATAAAAAATAAGTTCTTCCTTGTCATTATATTTAGTATAATTTTTTTCGTAACCTACTCTAGATCTATATTCATCCATTATATATCTAAAGTCAACTTTTTCATTAAAATCATTTTGATTTCCATAAATTAAATTTCCATTAGAATCTAGTATTAATATCTTTATATTCATATTCTTTGTTTTACTTTTGATGAACTTATCAAGTTCATTATTAGAATTTATTTTTATTTTGCTATTTTCTAATCCTTTTCCTGTTTCATATATATACTTAGATATATGATAATAACTGTTTTGTTCACGTAAATTAGATATAATATTTTCTTGTATATATTTACATATAAACAGTACACTAAAAGATACAATAAAAGATATTATTATAGCCCTTAATAGTTTAACACTAATTTTATTTCTCATATTTTTAATCATATTTTATATCCTACTCCCCAGATAGTCTTTATATAAACTGGTTTTTTAGGATCTTCTTCTATTTTTTCTCTTATCTTTGTTATGTGAACCATAACTGTATTGTCAGATTTAAAGAAGTCTTCTTTCCAAACATGTTCATATATTTTACTTATACTCATAACTATTCCTTTATTTCTTGCTAAAAGTTCTAATATATCGAATTCTTTAGGAGTAAGTCTTATTTCTTTATCACCTACGTTTATCTGTCTAGTATCTGTATTTATCGTGAGATTTCCTATTTCAATTATATCATTGCTATACTCTGTATCTTTATTATATCTTTTATATCTTCTTATTTGAGATTTAACTCTTGCTATCAATTCCATAGGATTAAAAGGTTTTGTAATATAATCATCTGCACCTGATGTTAGACCATGTATCTTATCTATATCTTCTGATTTTGCCGAAATCATTATTATAGGTGTATGTTTTTCTTCCCTTATCTTAATACAAGCCTCTATACCATCCATTTCGGGCATCATTATATCAAGTATTATTAAATCTACCCTTTCTTTTTTTAGAATATTGATAGCTTTTATAGCATCTTCTGCTTTAATAGTTTGATATCCCTCATTTTCCAAATATATGGAAATCAAATTTCTTATCTTTTCATCATCATCTACTATTAGTATTTTTTCTTGCATATCTTTTGTTTCACTCCTTATGCTAATTATTACAATCTAGTACATATGCTGGGGGTATATTCTTTATCTCTTTTCTTACATATATATTATCAAAATATTGATTAATAAAATCTTTTTTCAATAAGGTATATTGAAAAGTTATAAACTTTCCATCTTTCTTTAGTATCTTCTTTGTTTCATATAATATTTTATCTGATAGTTTTTGAGGTAGACTAGCAAATGGTAATCCTGATACTACATAATCTACTTCTAAAATATCATATAGTTTTAGATATTTATATATATTTTCAGCAGAATCATTTATAACATATACATTGTTTTCGTCTTTATATTTGTCTTTTAATATTTTATAAAATTTATAGTTTATTTCAAATACCATTATTAACGTATTTTCATTTTTACTTTTAACTAACTTATCAGTAAATACTCCTGTTCCTGCACCGTATTCAACTATGCATCTTGTATTTTTAAAATCAATTCCTGATATCATTTTATCTGCAAGGTATTTTGAGCTAGGTATTATTGCACCTGTAAATCTAGGTTTTCTTATGCATTGTTTAAAAAACTCTGAATACTGTTTTATTATATTTACGCTTATCATATTTCACTCCCCCTAAAGCTCAACTTAATTTGTAATAATAGTTTAGAAAAAAATGTTTAAAAAAAAGGCCATAAAAATCTTAAGAATTCTTAAGTTTATATGGCCTTATAAGTATCTATATCATTTCATCTAATATAATTGTATTTATACCATTAATAAAAGCTAATGCACTTGCTTTTATAATGTCTGTATCCATAGCTCTAGAGAAATAATTCTTTCCTTTGTGTTCTATAGTAATACCTACTCTTCCTAAAGCATCTTTTCCTCTTGACATGCTATTTATTTTATACTGTCTTAGCTCAACATCAAGCTTAACAATATTTTTTATAGCTGTATAAAGAGCATCTATAGGACCGTCTCCAATAGCACTTTCTTTTAAAGTTTCATCACCTCTTTTTATTATTACTGTAGCTGTAGGAAAATTATCATTACTAATGACTTGTATAGAATCTATATTGTATAGTTTTTTTCCTATTTTATTAAAATCATTATATACTTTATCCTCAATAATGTTATAGTTTTTTTCAATTAAATAAACTAAATCTTGATGATAAATTTCTTTCTTAATATCTGCTAATTCTAAAAACTTACTAAATAACTTATCAAACTTATCTTCTTCTACATCATTTATACCTAAGCTTTCAATAGCATTTTTAAATGCATGTCTTCCTGACCTTGCAGTTAAAACCAATTCCATGTTATTTACGCCTACATCTTCTGGATCTATAACTTCATAAACATCTTTAGATTTTAACAATCCATCTTGATGTATTCCTGAAGAATGTGCAAATGCATTATCTCCAGTTATTGCCTTATTAACTTGAACATCTAATCCCATTAATCCACTTACAAGATCAGATGTAGACTTTATTTCTCTGGTAATGATATTTGTATCTGCATCATAGTATTCTGGTCTAAGTTTAAGTCCCATTATTACTTCTTCTAATGCTGTATTACCTGCTCTTTCTCCTATTCCATTAATAGTACATTCAATTTTATCAGCTCCATTTTTTATTGCTGCAAGAGTATTAGCAGTAGCCAATCCAGTATCATTATGACAATGAACACTTAGAATAACTTTATCATTCACATTTTTAATACGATAATTTAATTTTCTTATTAATTCCCCAAATTCTTCTGGTACTGCATATCCAACTGTATCTGGAATATTTATCATAGTAGCTCCAGCTTTTATAACAGCTTCTACTGTCTTCCAAAGATATTCAAATTCACTTCTCGATGCATCTTCTGTAGAATATTGTACTTCTGGAATAAAGCTCTTAGCATATTTTACTGCTTCTACACCCATATCTAGTATCTGATCTTTTGTTTTATTAAATTTCTTGTCCACATGGACATTAGAAGTCCCTAGAACAATATGAATTAATGGTTTTTGGGCATACTTTACACTTTCATATACTGACTTAATATCACTTTTAACAGCTCTAGCTAACCCTGTTATCATTGCTTTATCTCCAAATTTCTTTGCTATCGTTTCTACTGCTTCAAAGTCCCCAGGTGATGATGATGGAAATCCGGCTTCTATAATATCTACATTTAGTTTTATTAACTTATTAGCTATCTCTAACTTCTGATTAATATTAAGTTTCGCTCCTGGTACTTGTTCACCATCCCTTAATGTAGTATCAAAGACTAAAATTTTTCTCATAATAACTTCCCCCTTATTTATTTTTTATAAAACAAAAAAACCTCGTCTCATTAAAGAGACGAGGTTGTATTCCCGTGGTACCACTCTATTTGACTTTATATATAATTATATAAAACTAAAGTTCATAACTAAACAAAAGTCCACTTTTTCAATAGCCAACACTATCTATTCTTATAACGGAGAATTCCGATATGCTCTACATTATCAAGCAACAGCTCATAGGCGAGTTCAAATAATTGAAATTATTGACTCTCACCAAACGTCAACTCTCTGAGAATTTCTTTTTCATTCTACTATTCCTAATCTAAGCCTTTATCTATGTATTATTTTTTAACATATTATCATAGAAATTATTAGTAGTCAATACTTTTTTTAGTATATTATATTCTGTAACATTAGCTTCTAAAATTAATATAATAATTTAAAGGAGTGATTTTATTGAAAAATAAAATAGATCGAGAAGATGTCAAACATGATATTACTTTAATTATATCTACTGCCCTATTTATTTTACTCGCAGTAGGCATAGGAACTAAGCCTGGCCCATTACCTGTAGAAACTATAATTTCTTAATACAAAGTTTGCATCGTTTTACTTAACTATAAGGAGGATACCTTATGATTTCACAAAAACAGTTAGACCTATTAATAAAAAATACTCTATCTCAGCTTGGATTAGATGGTGATAAAGATAAAAAAAAAAAATGCAGAGATAAATTATTAAACTTAAGTCCTGCCCAGATATTAGTAGTAACTGGAATACTAACAGACGTTCTCACTATTGATTCTCTCCTTATAGATAAAGACCAGAAAATACAAATAGTTCTAGCTGGATCACTAAAAAGAAAAACTGAATTAGATAAAGCACTAGATAAAATAGGTAAGCAACCCGTTGATGAGGTTTTAAAAAGTATTTTTGATAGATTAAGATAGGTTTTAAAACCTTATCATACTACAAGTATTGTATCCTTCTTCAAAAAGTCTTTTACAAAAGTCACCTTCAAATCTTAATGTATCTATAGGTGTAAATTCAGTTTTTGGCTTTATGACTATAATATCCTCTTTATTATATTGTTGATACAAAAATTCTGGAACTTCATAGTCCTTATTAAATACTATAAGAAAAAGTTTGTTTACTTTATCATTAACAAAAGGATGTACTAGGTTATTATTTAATATTC
The DNA here is from genome assembly GCF_001190785.1 of Gottschalkia purinilytica. Lineage (NCBI taxonomy): Bacteria > Bacillati > Bacillota > Tissierellia > Tissierellales > Gottschalkiaceae > Gottschalkia > Gottschalkia purinilytica. The sequence goes on from NZ_LGSS01000021.1 coordinate 6,966, forward strand.
CACCATCTAACTTATAATCGTTATACACTCCCGCTTGCAGGTCTTTTTTAAACTCTTCAAGTGATTGTTTAAAATCATAGTTTTTTAGTACATGCTCTCCCTCCATATCTTCAGAAACTTTACATGGAAGTAAAGAACTGTATTTTATACATTCAAGGATTTCATCTTTTTTGAGCTTAGTAATATCTACTATGACTTCTTTTGGATGATAGTTTTGTATATGTACATAATTTAAATATATCGATTTTATCTCTTCATTCTGACCTTCTAAATCATACAAAATATCTATTAAACTTTGATTATCAATAACTTTAGAATCTTTTTTTAAACTTAAAAATTGGAGTCCATCAATATTGTGCCAACAATCTCTCATTTTTTCTATATTGTTTGTGTAAATAAAGTATGAATTTATGGCTCCAATTGATGTACCTGATATAACATTAAATGCTATGTTTTTTTCTTTTAAAGCATATATAGCACCTGCTTGAAATGCTCCTTTTGCTCCTCCACCTTTTAAAAAAATTCCGTTCAATAATACCACCTCATTTTTATTCTTTAGTCAAGATTAAGACCTCAGTCTTTAACCGAGGCCTTATTATAGTCTATTATTTATTTTAACAGTTTTTCAAAATCTTATAACAGCTTAGATAATGATTCCTTTACTTGATTTAAGTATTCTATAGCTTTTTCCTCATTAGCTCTTGGTAATCCACCAAATAGCTTTCTATCTACTACTTCCATAGCACTGAACTCAAAAATCCCTTTATTTATAGTAGTTTCTAGAGCTTTGTCCATTCCATTGTTCTCATATGTTTCATTGAGTGAACCCATTGGGTTAAATAAGAATACTTTTTTACCTTCCAACAATCCTTTTGATCCACTTTCTGTGTACGTATAAGCAAAGTCATATGCAAACACTCTATCTATATATCCTTTTAATATACTAGGAATTCCCCACCATATTGGAAATATAAAAGTTATTACATCAGCCCAATTTATATAATCCTGCTCTTTTCTTATTTCATCTGGCAATATTCCTTCTTCTGAATCTTTCAATTCTTTTAGTGATAGGACTGGATTAAAATTTATTGCATAAAGATCTCTTACTTCAACTTCGTGTCCTTTTTCCTTTGAATATTCTTTTACTAACTCTTTTATTGAATGTGAAAAACTATTTGGATCAGGATTGGCATAAACTATTAAATTTTTCATTATAACTCCTCCTTTATCATCTTATAGTTCTTTATTTTACCTCAATGTATATATTTTCCATTATATCACAATTTTTCAGTTATAAAGTAGTATACCCTTATATATTCATTAAAAACATATCTATATACTCTTATTTTCCTTCCCTAATAGGTAAATCCTTTTTACAAAGTGGACAATCTTTTTCTTCAAAGCTTTTAAGGTTTAGCTTTCTACAACTATATATTGGATATCCTATATCAATGCCTTCTTTATCTACTATACAAGCAACTCCTATTACTTTTGCCATTAAACTTTCAAATAATTCTATTATTTCTTTAGATGTTTTACCTGTTGCTACTACATCATCTGCTATAAGTATTTTTTGTCCTTCTTTAATCTCAAATCCTCTTCTTAATGTCATCTTACCATTTTTTCTCTCTGTAAATATTACTGGTTTTCCTAATTGCCTTCCTATTTCATATGCTACAATTATACCTCCAATAGCAGATCCAACAATTATGTCAAAATCTAAAGTTTTAACTTTATTCACAACAATTTTTAAAAATTCCTCTGCTTTATCTGGATACTGTAAAAGTTTTGCACATTGTATGTATTTATCACTATGTTTTCCTGATGATAAAATAAAGTGTCCTTCCAAAAGTATTTCTTTTTCCTTTAAAGTTTCTATTTTCATATTATGTCCCTTCCCCCTTGACTTTTAAGGTCATAAACTACTCCTAAAAAGAGGTACTTTTTATTTAATATTATTAATAATATAATTCTGTTTTTTGTAATTATATCATAATGCTAGTGTTTATTCATAAAGTGAAACTTGTTTCAGATGTTGACTTAATTATTTTCTCCTAGTATTCCTATTTCCTATCATGTGTTTTGACTGTATAGAGATTATCTATGAGAACATTCCTCTTATCACCATTTTCTATTTCATTATTTTTTACAAATTTTGTATAATTATATATGATATTGACAGATATTTTTCAAAAGGAGGCTTTATAAATGAGTGGTAAACGTAAAATGTTTATCTATGGGGGAATTATAGGTCTTATTGGTGCTATTCTTATGAAAATGGGAAATCCTGGTAACATGGGTATATGTATTGCTTGTTTTTATAGGGATATTGCTGGTGCTGTAGGTCTTCATCGGGCAGAAGTAGTTCAATACATAAGACCTGAAATTATTGGATTTATTTTTGGTGCTTTTATTATTGCCATTTTTAAGGGAGACTTTAAATCTAGAGGAGGCTCTTCTCCAATAGTAAGATTTTTCTTAGGTTTCTTTTTAATGATTGGTGCATTAGTATTCTTAGGTTGCCCTTTAAGGATGATTCTAAGGTTAGCTAATTGGGACTTGAATGCTCTTGTTGGATTAGGTGGATACGTCTTTGGGATTTTTATTGGTATTCAATTCTTAAAGAAAGGTTATACTCTTGGCAGAAGTGTAGAACAAAGCAAAATATCTGCTTACTTAATACCTATTGTAGCTGTTGTTCTTTTAATTTTCCTAGTTATTAAACCTGCATTTATTTTCTTTAGTACAGAAGGACCTGGCTCAATGAAAGCTCCTCTTATCTTATCTTTAATTCTTGGCATGGTAGCTGGTGCTATTTTACAAAGAAGTAGAATTTGTACTGCTGGTGGGTTTAGAGACGCTATGCTTATTAAAGATTACCATTTTCTATGGGGTATATTGGGAATATTTACTTTAAATTTAATTGCTAATCTCATCTTAAACTTTGATAATTTTAATATTAGTTTTGCAAACCAACCTGTTGCTCATACTAATCAACTATGGAACTTTTTAGGAATGGTACTAGCAGGAGTTTGTTCATCTCTTCTTGGGGGTTGCCCAATTAGGCAAACTATTCTTGCTAGTGAGGGAGATACAGATGCGGGAATCACAATTCTTGGTTTAATTGTAGGAGCCGCTTTTGCTCATAATTTTGGTTTAGCTTCTAGTGGAGAAGGAGCTACTGCAAATGGAAAAATTGCTGTTATTGTTGGTATAGTATTCGTTCTATTTATTGCTTATAGTATAGTAACAAGTAAAAATAAAGAAGAAATCCAGAATAAAGGGGTTGTAAAGAATGCCTAATATATTAGATGCTAGAGGTAGATCTTGTCCTGAACCTGTTATTATAACAGAAAATGCTATTAAATCTAACCCTAATAGTTCTCTCAAAGTTTTAGTTGATAGCTATGCAGCTGTAGAAAACATAACTAGATTTGTTACTAAGAAGGGTTATAATGTGAATATAGAAGAAAATAATCATGAATTTACTCTAAATATAAAAAAATAGGTGATCTCATGGAAGAATCTTATTGCATAGTCACATTTCATATTACTCAACATTCTTTAATATTTGAAAAGATTTTAAAAGACAAAGGACTTGAGGTTCAACTAATGCCTGTGCCAAGACAGATTAGTTCTAGTTGTGGTATATCCGCCAAAGTTTCTTGTAATAAAAAAGCTAAAATCCTTCAACTTTGTAAGGATGAAGATATTCATATTGACTCCTTTCATAGGGTTGAAAATCAAAAAAGAAATAATTGGTTTTTAAAGTACCTAAAAAAATAGCCATCTAATATATTAGATGGCTATTTTTTTATTTGATAGTATAAGTCGATTATTATTTGAGTTGATAATTTAATCATATCAAATTTATATTTACCTTTATTCAAAAATTTGAGTTATCTATATGGACCTTAAATAAACTAGAAGTATATAATTCTTACCTATGAAATCTAATTTATCAGATTTAAATTTATCATTGAAATATTTGTTATAAATTTCCTATAATGTGTAAATACTCTAGAATAAGATAAAACTTAGCTTTTAAACAACTTATGAAAATCATTAGTTTATTGGAGGTATTAGCATGATAGATAAAATGCTTTATAAAACTATACTAAAAAACTCTCTTTCAGATCCTGCTGAAATTCAGTTCTGGGATGGAGAAGTAGTAAGATATAACGAAGGCAGTCCTCAGTTCAGAATTGTTTTTAACAAATCAATTCCTAGAAATAAAATAATGAGTGATGCATCTTTAGCCTTTGGTGAAGCTTATATGGACAAAGTATTAGATATAGAAGGTGATATCGAGAAAGTAGTATCATCTATCTATAGTAGCAAAGACAACTTTATAAACGGAAGCAAGCTTTATAGAAGAATAAGTAAGAGTATTTCAAACACAAAAAAGAAAAGTAAAAAAGATATTTCATTTCACTATGATATTGGAAATGATTTTTATAAACTTTGGTTAGATGAAACTATGACTTATTCTTGTGGATATTTTAAAAATCCAGACGACGACTTAAAAACTGCACAGTTAAATAAAATGGATCATATTCTTAAAAAACTAAATTTGAAGCAAGGTGAAACTTTACTAGATATTGGCTGTGGTTGGGGACATTTAATTATTATGGCTGCCAAAACTTATGGTGTTAAAGCATTAGGGGTTACATTAAGTAAGGAGCAGTATTCTAAAGTAAAAGAAAGAATCAAAGAAGAAGGACTTGAAGATTTGGTAGAAGTAGAATTAATAGACTATAGAGATATTAAAAATCGTACTTTTGATAGAATAGTAAGTATTGGAATGATTGAACATGTAGGGAAAGATAATATTCATGAATATTTTGATAAAATAAATAGTCTATTAAATGAAAATGGTCTTTCTGTTTTACACTGTATTACATCACCACAAGAAGGAGCTACGAATGGTTGGATTAACAAATATATCTTTCCAGGAGGTTATATACCAAGTGTATGTGAGCTAATAAATAATATGACGGATCAAAAATTTTTTATTATAGATATGGAAAGCTTAAGAAGGCATTATAAACAAACATTACAAAACTGGTCGAGAAACTTTGAAAATGCAATAGATGAAGTAAAGAAAATGAAAGATGAAAAGTTTATTCGTATGTGGCGTTTATATCTTAATTCATGTGCAGCATCTTTTCATTGTGGTAACATAGACTTGCATCAATTTATTTTTACGAAAAATGTTAAAGATGATATTCCTATGACAAGAGAATATTTATATCAATAAAAAAGAGCTAAAATTTTATAGCTCTTTTTTTATTTTATGATAATTAATGTATAATTTATAATATTATCAACTATTTTTAAACTTATGACTTTATACTTCTACTTTTTAAGTTGAAGGAGTTCTGATGGAGCATATCTATATGATCTGAAAACTTGATTATTTATAAAGTTCTTTTCTATTCTACCTTCTTGATATTCCGAGAAATAAGGATTTATATATTCCCAGACAACTTCTCCTGACTTAGTTACTTCAAACAATCTTCCTTTAAATCCTTCAGTTATTAGTGTATTTCCATTTGGAAGTCTTCTAACTCCTGAAACATATGAACTAAAAAAATTAGTTTTAGGATTATCTTGATATTCCCAAACAATTTCTGATGTTTTAGGATCTACCTCTATTACTCTTGAATATATAGAAGGATCTGATTTTCTCTGAGATCCATTGTCAAATATAAGAATATTCCCATTATCTAACCACGTTGGAGCATGTTGTTGTGCAACTACATCATGTCCAAGCTTCCATATAATTTTACCAGTTTCTTTACTAATAATAACTACTGTACTTATGTTTCTAAAACTTACTAAAATATCTCCACTTGGAATTACTTCTATACTGTTACCCATTGGCCAATGGTCTCGACAATCTTGATCAGTTATTGGATGATTTATTAGTTCTTCTACGTGTTCCCAAGAATGCCAATCCCAAACAATCTCTCCTTCAGGATTTATCTCAATAATTCTATCAGTCCAAAATCCACTCTCTGACTCACTTCCAGGAAGTCCACCTTTTATCTTATCAATGATACCTTCTGGTGCTTTTTCAATACATAATAAAATTGTATTTCCATTCTTAAGTCTACGAGCATCATGACTATGATTTTCATTATTATACTCCCATACGATCTCGCTATTCCAATTGACTTCAACAAGAGCACCTCCTTTATATAGAGGCCAAAATGGAAAGCATCTATCATCACTATCTGGAAGTGTCCAAGCATTATAGAAAAGATTTCCATTTTCTAAGATATATCCATATTGTCCTGGAGGATATGGTAAATTCCATTTGTGAACAACATTTCCCTCCATATCAATTAAGTATACTGTTCCATCACTAGAAATAGGTGTAAAAAGTGTATATCCCTCAAAAGCTTTTTCTCTATCATAAGCAATAAGTCCAGTTCTCAGACGTCTTTGTGTTTGTTGATCTACATTTGTATTTTTTTCAGTTAATGACATGATAATCCCCCTTAAATATTATTTATATTGTCATAATTTACAATATTATATTTATATAAAATCTCTTGCTATATTTGATATTCCACACTCAGATCTACTATTTTAAAAAATTCTTCATAAACTGTCTTTTTTATATTCACATAATTAAGACTACTACTATCTCTAGGTCTTGTAAGATTGACGTCCACTATTTTTTTAATAGTTCCTGGTCTATTTGACATTACAACTACTCTATTTCCAAGATTAATAGCTTCATCAATATCATGTGTAACCATTATCATAGTAGTTTTTTCTTTTTCCCATATTCTAAGAATTTCTTGTTGCATATTAATACGAGTTATAGCATCTAATGCTCCAAATGGTTCATCTAGTAATAGTATTTTAGGTTTATTTACTAATGCTCTTGCTATACTAGCCCTTTGTTGCATTCCACCTGACAACTGATGAGGGTATGCTTTTTGAAACCCCTTAAGTCCAACTAGATCTATATGATGTTCTATTATCTCTTTTCTATCTTTTTTACTTACCTTACCCCTTAATCCAAATCCTATATTATCTTCAACAGTAAGCCATGGAAAAAGCCTTGCTTCTTGAAATACTACACCTCTCTCAACACTTGGACCGTCTATAGATTTATCTCCTAAAAGTATTTCTCCATCGTAGTTATCTTCCAATCCCAATATTAGTTTAAGAAGTGTACTCTTTCCACATCCACTTGCCCCTATAATTGAAATAAACTCTCCTTCTTTAACCGTAAGATTTATGTTTTCAAGAGCAAGCATATCCTCATTTTCAACTTCAAAATACTTGCTCAGATTATTTATTTTTAGTGTTAAGCCTAAGTTTTCCTCGCATTCCATAGCACTTACCCCTAACTTTTCATATTAACATTCCATTTGAGGGCCTTGACTTCTATCTTTTTTATGATTTTTTCAATTAGAAATCCTACAAGACCTATTGAAAACACTCCAGTAAACATTTGCTCAGGTTGCATAATTTCTCTAGCATACATTATTTGATATCCTATTCCTGATTCAGCTGCAACAAGTTCGGCTGCAACTACACACATCCAAGCTACTCCAACACTTATTCTAATTCCTGTAAATATATGTGGAAGTGCTGAAGGTAAAACTACATTTAATAAAGTTTGGATTCTATTTTTTTCAAGTACTGTTGACACTTCAAGATACTTTTTATCTACAGACTTTATACCATCTATTGTATTAATTAGAACTGGCCAAAAACTACCTATTGCTATCACAGCTATTTTAGATCCTTCATCAATTCCCATCCAAAGTATCAGAACAGGTATCCAAGCAATAATGGGAATCGGCCTTAAAAAGCTTATTGTAAAACTTAACGCTATCTCTAACTTTTTAGATAATGCTATAATTATTCCAAATATTAACCCTAAAGTAGTACCTATTAAAAATCCTTCTACCACTCTAAGTAAACTAACTCTCATATGCTTAACAAGTTCACCAGATTTTATCATTTCTACAAATGTATTAAAAATACTAGAAGGTGCAGGTAATATTACAACCTTTACATAACCAAGTCTTACGCCTATTTCCCATACTACTAATATTATTAAAGGAGTAAGCATGGCTATCAAAAATTTATTTATTAAACTAAATTTACTCAAAAAGTTCTTGGAAGACTTACTTCTTATCTTATGTATTTTTAATGAGGCATTATTTTGAGCCAATTAATTTCCTCCTTTAAAATTCTAAGAATTGAAATTTAAATTTAATTTACTCCTTTGCTTTTTATACTATTTGTCTAATAATCCAGCTGACTTAAAAAAACTTTTATTATACACAGACTCTACTTTTAACTTCTTATTTATGATTTTTGACTGTTCTAGAAAATTAATCGTTGAATTAAATTCTTTAATATCGTCATCTGATAGGCTTATTCCTGGCTTTTTATTAGAGCTAATTTTAACTAAAAGTTCTTCAGGAACTTTAGCTTCAGTAGCTATAATTTTAGCTGCTTCTTCTTTATTTTCATCTATCCATATACTTGTATCATTGTATACTTTCAAAATTCTAGTAGTAATCTCAGGATACTTTTTACTAAAATCATTTGAGGCAGTAAGTATAATAACTGATCTTTTATGCCCAGTACCATCAAAAAGTAATTTTCCTACTTTTTTAGCTTCAGCAAGTGAAACAAATGGTTCTATAGAAATAATTGCATCTACACCATTTGTGGCCAATGCATTTACGCTGTCTCCTGGTTTTAAATTAATCATCTTTACATCATTTTTCTTCAATCCTGCTTTGTCTAAATATATGGATAACAAGTGTTGATTTACTGTTCCTATTCCTAACCCTATTTTTTTGTCTTTTAGATCTTTTAAATTTTTTATATTTGATCTGCCAGATACAACTAAACCTTGATTTTTTTCTCCTCCATCAAATGCACCCACTATACTAATTGGAACACCCTTTCCTATTCCAGTTAATATTGGTTGATCTCCTGTTAATGAGATATCTATTTTTCCTGCTATAAATCCCTCTACTATAGGAGATCCTGAGTCAAAGGTTAAATATTCTATCTTTATTCCATCCTTTTCAAACTCTTTCTCAAAAACCTTTTTCTCTTTTGCAACTAAATTTATAGCCTCTGCATTTAATCTAGCTATTCTAATTACTTCTGGCTTTTTTATCTCAGACTTTTTAGATGTTGTTGAATCTATTTTAGCCTCACATGCTACTAAAAAACTCACTAAGATCATAGTTAATAAGACTAATCCAATTATTTTTTTCATAGTAATATCTCCTTTTTCAATTTCTTACTTCATCCCTCCATAAACAGCATAATTAAAATACTTAAAAAGTATATCTACATTTTTAAACCCTATATTCTCCATCCAATGAACTTGATCTATTAACTTTGAAGGACTATCCTCCTCGTAGTATTTTCTCATCCATCTATTATTTACTTCTTCATAATTTATAGATTTACACATAAACGCTTTCCACTTAGAAATGTATAGATCCTGAATTATATTATTACTTCCTAAAACAAGATCTAAGTTGTAAAATACTCCTTCGTCATATAAAGAATCATATATTTTTTTAAAGAAATTCTTTTTATCATCATCTGTAGCTAAATGGTGAAGTGAAAGTGATGAAACTATTACATTATATTTTTCTTTAAAATTATATGAGTAAAAATCTTCTATTTCATACTTTACACCACTATATCCATATAACTTTAATTTAGCCATTTCAGTCATATTTCTAGAAATATCAAGACAAGTTATTTTAGCATTTTTAAATTTATCTTTTATCACTTTAGATACATTACCTGTTCCTGCACCAAGATCTATAACCTTTATGCTATCGTTTTGATCAAAGGGTATTACTGACACCATAGAATGTATCATTTGCTCATAGCATGGTATCAGCTTGGATATTCTGTTATCATACTCCTTTGCCTCTTCTTCGAAGTTTTTCTTAATTTTTTTTATAATATCAGCTCCATTACTACTTAAATTGTAACTAAATAACTTATCTATAGAAACTTCAAAAATAGCTGCTAAAATTGGTAATAACGTAATATCTGGATAAGATAAGTCATTTTCCCATTTCGATACTGCTGTAACTGAAACGCCAACATAATTTGCCAGTTGACTTTGTGTAAGTTTTTTTGACTTTCTTAATTTTTGGATCATATCACTTATTTTTAATTCTCTCATTTAGGTGCACCTTTCTAATAAGATATTGATATATCCCATATGTAAAGTATATACACCTACTCCCCATAAAACAATTGAGAGGTAGTTAATTTAACGATTCCAATTAAACCTATAGTTTAAGTCGGTATTTGTATGCTATCTTTACATATAAGAATATTAAGCATATTGTTAAATAATATAAAAAATGCTTCTTTAAAAATATATATCACATAAAACTATATTATTTATAACTTTCAAAATAATATTGTAAAATTTACAAAGCTATTAATTAAATATACAAAAAGAACTCTTACATCATTAATAGTTGTAAGAGCTCTTTTTATATTAATGTTTCTACTAAGCCTTTATATTTCTACTTCCTGGTTTAACTATTTCTAAACCTTCTTTACAAAGTGAACATTCTTCTTTATCAAAGCTTTCTATATTTAGTTTTATACAGCTATATATTGGGTAGTCTATTTTTGCACTTCCTCTGTCTACTATACAAGCTATTCCTATTACTTCACCACCTAGTGCTTTAAGTACCTCTATCGTTTCTAATGAAGATTTACCTGTTGTAACTACGTCTTCCATTATAAGAATTTTTTGTCCTGGTTTAATTTCAAAACCTCTTCTTAAAGTCATTTTACCTTCTTGTCTTTCTGTAAATATTGATGGTTTTCCTAACTGTCTACCCATTTCATATGCAGCTACTACTCCCCCCATAGCTGGACCTACAACTATATCAAAATCTAAATCTTTAACTTTATCCACAGCCACCTTTAATACTTGCTCTGCTTTATCTGGATATTGTAAAAGTTTTGCACATTGTACATATCTGTTACTATGTTTTCCTGAAGATAGTAAAAAGTGTCCCTCTAAAAGTGCCCCTACTTCTTTTAATGTTTCTGTTACCATATTATCCATTATATATTACCTCCTTGCAATTCCTTTGATTTCTTTTAACGACTTTATTCCTTCTTGTTCCATAAATTCTTTAATTCCATCTATTATATCCAAACATATATCTGGCTTTACAAAGTTTGCACTACCTACTTGGATTGCATCTGCTCCTGCCATTATAAACTCTATTGCATCTTCTGCATTCATTATTCCGCCCATTCCTACTACTGGTACATTTACAGCTCCAGCTACTTCATATACCATTCTTAAAGCTATTGGCTTTATACATGCTCCTGAAAGACCTGCAAATACATTTTCAAATACTGGTTCTCTTTTTCTTATATCTATTGCCATAGCTTTAAAAGTATTTACAAGTGATATTGCATCAGCTCCTCCTTCACAGCACTTAACTGCCATATCTACTATATCTTCCGCATTTGGAGAAAGCTTAACCATGACTGGCTTTTTGGATACCTGTTTAACTTGTGATACAACTGATTTAGCAGTTTCTGACTTTATTCCAAATGCCATTCCTCCGCACTTAACATTTGGACATGATATGTTTAATTCTATAATTTCGACGTCTGTATCATTTAGCTTTTCTACTCCTGCTAAATAATCTTCTATAGTTCCTCCACCTAAGTTTGCTATAGTTACTGTATCTAGCTTTCTCATTTTTGGTAATTCAACATTTATAAATTCATCTATTCCTGGATTTTGAAGTCCTATACTATTTATTAATCCACTTCTTGTTTCGTGAATTCTTCTACCTTCATTTCCGTCCTTTGGGTTAATAGTAAGTCCCTTTGTAGAGATTCCTCCAAGTTTTGATACATCATAGTATTCTAAATACTCTTCTCCAAATCCAAATGTTCCTGATGCTGCTATTACAGGATTTTTTAGCTCTACTCCACAGATATTTACCTTAAGCATCTAGAAACACATCCTTTCCTAAGAACACTGGTCCTTCTTTACATATTCTTTCTCTTCCTCTAGTTGTTTTACATGTACATCCTAGACAAGCTCCAACTCCACAAGCCATATGACTTTCAAGTGAAACATATGCTGGTATATTCGCTTCATTACATATTTCCGTTACTTTTTCCATCATCGGTGTTGGTCCACAACATAGTACAACCTCATATTCTTTTGGATTAAATATATCTATTATTAGTCCTTTATGTCCATGAGAGCCTGTATTTGTAGATATCTTTACATCATTTGTATATTCTTTTATATAGTCTACTGAGTATATTTCATCTCTAAATCCTGCATAAAAGTCCACTGTACAGTCTTTTAGTTCTTTTACAGTATAATATAATGGTGCTATTCCTATTCCGCCTGTAATCATTGCTACTTTACCTTTTATATTTTCAATATCAAATCCATTTCCTATAGGTCCAAGTAGCTCTATCGAATCACCTTTTCTTAATGTGCTAAATAATCTTGTTCCTTCTCCTCTTACTTCATAAAGAAATACTATTCCATTTTCATTTACATCATGGATACTTATAGGTCTTGATAAGAATGGATCTATTCCCCATGAGCGTAGCATATAAAATTGTCCTGGCTTAACATTATAATCTCCACTTATAGTCATTTTGAAGATATTTTTAGCTATTTCTATATTTTCAAATACTGTTTGTTTAGAGTACTTAGATGACATTTCTTATAGCCTCCCTCATATTTAAAGCTTCTTCTCTTGCATATATATCAAATTTATGTTCTCCATCCTCATGTTTCTTATATGCTAAGAGTATTCCTCTAGATGAATTTACTACTCCACCATTTCCATTTTTTAAACATACAGCTACATCTTTTGCTCCTCCACCTTGAGCTCCGTATCCTGGTATTAAGAAGAACATTCTACTTAGTTCATCTCTCATTTGTATTCCTTCTTCTATATGAGTACATCCTACAACTCCACCTATTGCACTATATCCACATTTTCCTAGATATCTATCTCCTAGTTCTTGTATCTTTTTCCCTACTACATTATAGATTCTTTCATCATTTTCATCTTTAATGTACTGTATATCTTTAGCACCCTCATTTGAAGTTCTGACTAAAGCAAATAATCCTTTTCCTTTATCTTTTACATAACTTAAATAAGGTTCTATACTATCTAAGCCCATATATGGACTTAATGTTATAAAGTCGCTTTCAAAATCACCTTCAAAATGTCCTTTTGCATACATCTCAGCAGTTTTGGATATATCTCCACGTTTGATATCAGCTATTATTATTGCTTTCTTATGTCTTAAGTAATCTAAAGTTTTTTTGTATCCTATCATTCCTTCAAGTCCATAGGCCTCATAATATGCTATTTGAACTTTAAAACAAGCCGAAACATCTAGTGTTGCATCTATTATTTTTCTATTGTATTCAAATATAGCATCTGATACTGAATTATATTGTTTAACTAGTTTATTTGGTATATAGCTTAAGTCTGTATCAAGACCTACACACACATGTCCGTTTTTATTTACTACTTCATATAGCTTATCTATCATCATTTGAATAACCCTCCTTAGAGTACACAACTTTTCCAGCCTTTATAGTTTTTTCTACTATTCCATAGGTTTCTATACCTTTAAACGGAGTATTCCTGCCCTTTGATGCAAAATCATCTGGATTTATCTTGTATTTGTTATCTATGTCTACAAGTACTAAGTCACCGTCAAATCCTATTTTTATTTCGCCTTTATTTAGTTTCATAAGATTAGCAGGATTCTTACTCATTATCTTTGATAATTCATTTAATGTTATGTGTCCTTCTCTAACTAACTTTGTATAGGATACTGAGAAAGAAGTTTCTAATCCTACTAATCCTGGTGCCCCTTTTTCTTTATCTTCAGTAGTATGTGGTGCATGATCTGTAGCTATCATATCAACCCATCCATCTTTTATACATTTTATTAAAAAATCAACATCTTCTTGATTTCTAAGTGGAGGATTAACTCTAAAGTCAACTTCATTTGTAAAAGCTATATGGTGTGGTGCTATCTCACAAGTTACATCATAACCTCTTTTTTTAGCTTCTATTATATATTCCATAGCTTCTATAGTACTTACATGTGCCATATGCAACTTAGCTTTAGTATACTTAGCTAGTTCTATGTCTCTTGAAGTTATTATATTTTCAGACAGTCTAGTACAAAATGGTGTTATATCTTCGTCTTCTGCATGTGAAATTATAACTAAATCTTTTTCTTTTGCCTTTATCATTGTATCCAACATAACTTTATTGTTTAAAACACCTTTTCCATCATCTGATATAAATCTAACTGTATCTGGTAAATTATCTAGGTGCCCTATATCTGTACCATTGAAATCCTTCGTTATTGATACAGTCTGGTGTATATCTACAAGACCTATTTCTTTAGCTCTATTCAACACATATTCTACTATTTTTTCATCACTACATATAGGTTTTGTATTTCCCATTAGATTTACTGCTGTATAACCACCTCTTATCGCTGATTTGCTTCCTGTTTCTAAATCTTCTTTATATTCGTATCCAGGTTCCCTAAAATGTACATGTAAGTCGATAAATGAAGGTAGTAATGTAAGTCCATTAGCATTTATTGTTTCACAATCTTTGTATAGATCCTGTCCAATTTCTTTTATTATTCCGTTTTCTATATATACATCTCCTATTAAATCTTGAGACCAGTCTACTATCCTAGCATTTTTTATCAGTAGTTTCATATCTTACACCTCCGAAAAAGTGTGCAGTTCATCACAATATTGACACTTGTATTGTCCTTTTTCTTCATCTAGTAAAAAGAATACATGTGGAATATTTGCTTCTACTGATGTGACACATCTTGGATTTTTACACTTGATAACATCTTCTACTCTATTTGGGGTACTTAACTTTATTTTTTTCTTTATAACTTCATCTTCTATGATATTTATTGTTATGTTAGGATCTATAAGTCCTAATACTGTAAAATCTATGTCTATAGCATTTTCAATCTTTATAATGTCTTTTCTTTCTTTTTTATTACTAGGAGCATTTTTTATAAGTGCTACTGTAAATTCTGCTTTATCAAGTCCTAAATAGTTATATATTTTTATTCCATATCCTGCTTTAATATGGTCTATGACTACTCCTCTTTTTATACTATTTATACTTACCATTTAGCACACCCCCAGTAATTTAGCTATTAAAGCCATTCTTACATACATTCCATACTGTGCTTGTTTAAAGTAACATGCTCTAGGATCTTCATCTACTTCATATGATATTTCATTTACTCTTGGTAGTGGATGAAGTACTATCATATCCTTTTTTGCATTATTCATTTTTTCTTTATCTAATATATAGCTATCTTTTAATCTTATATAGTCTTCTTCGTTGAAAAATCTTTCTTTTTGGACTCTGGTCATATAAAGTATATCTAGTTTTTGTATACTATCTTCTAGTTTTTCTATTTCTTCAAATTCTATATTATTTTTTTCTAATACTTCTTTCTTAATATATTCAGGGACCTTTAGTTCCTCTGGAGAAACTAGTATAAACTTTATATTTTCATATCTTGACATGGCTTTTATAAGTGAATGAACAGTTCTTCCAAATTTTAAATCTCCACAAAAGCCTATTGTTAGATTGGATAGTTTTCCTTTAATAGCTCTTATAGTTAAAAGATCTGTTAATGTTTGTGTAGGATGCTGATGACCACCATCTCCAGCATTTATTACAGGTATGTTAGAATAAAATGAAGCTACCTTTGGTGCTCCTTCTTTTGGATGTCTCATTACAGCAATATCAGCATAGCAACCTATAGTTCTTATAGTATCTGCTATACTTTCTCCCTTAGCTACTGAGCTTGAATTAGGTTCTGAAAATCCTATTACTTTTCCACCTAATCTATACATTGCTGCTTCAAAGCTGAATCTAGTTCTTGTACTTGGTTCATAAAAAAGTGTTGCTAAAAGTTTTCCATTACATATATCTTTAAAGTTTTCTGGATTTGCTATAATCTCATCTGCAAGATTAAATATTTCTTCAAGTTCATCTATACTAAAATCCATTGGTTCTATTAAATGTCTTCCTTTTAACATAATATCTCCTCCTTTTCAGTCTCACAGGACTAGTTTAAAGGTTTGCAATAAAAAAAGCCTTCCTTTTTACGGGAAGGCATAGTTATCTCATTCACGTCTTAAGTATATATACTATAAAATTCTATGTATACTTATAGACAGACATAATTATCCTATTCATAATAACTTTCCTTCCCAATCTCTCTGGATTAGATTAAAGGTTCTTTAAAGTATGTTATCATGAATAAATAAAAAAATCAATATAAATTTAGTCTTATTAGTTATTATTAGTTTTTTATTTTAACTATACTTATCATATATTAATTTATCATAATTTTTAGCATAATTGCAAAAATAAAAGGACTCAAAAGAGTCCTTCTAACATAAAACTTATCCTTGCATTAAATTACTTTTAACGTCTTGAATTTCTTGTTGAGTAGCTGCTTGAGCTGGTGCATAGTATCCTTTTTTCTCAGCTATTTGGTATAGTTGATATTGAAATTGTTCAGCTCCATCCCTTAATTGTTGTAAAGCACTTCTTAATTGTTGATTTGAACACTCAGATATAGCTACTTCATAAGTGTTCATACTTGATTTAGTCATAGATAAAACGTCATTAACTATTTCTTTTTCTTGCATATTATTCTACCTCCTTATTATAATGATTGAATTAAGCTTTGAGCAGTAGTATTTGCTTCTTGAGCAGCTTGTTGAAACATTTGCTTTATTTGAGCATCTTCACATTGGTTAGCATACTCATTTAATTTTTTTCCCATTAACTGATGTGAACTTACAATCTCTCTTAAATTTTGTAATTCAATTTGACTTATTTGACTTAAATTAAGTGTGTTTTGTAAAGCCATAAAAAACTCTCCCTTCTTTTTTTAATTATCCTTTACTAGTTTGTCTCAAAACATATTATTTTATTACATAAAAAACTGGATTTTTTGATGTTTTTCACTAATATATAGTTTTCTCACAATAAAAATATATTTAAATTGCAAAATTTCATAAAATAATAAATTCGTAAAATCTTATATTTATATAAACATATAAGATTTTACGAATTTTTAAGTAAAAATTAGTTTATAACTATATTTATTTAAGATATTTTTTGAAAGCTAAATTATCTTTACTATTAAATCCTAAATTAGTATAAAATTTATGTGAAATTTTTCTACTTTTATTAGAAACTACAATTATATAGTGGCAATTGTTTTCATTGGCAATTTGTTCTATTTTTTTAAAAAGCATTTTTCCATAACCTTTCCCTCTGTAGTTTTCATCTATAATAACATTTTCAACAACTATAAAAGGTCTACATTCTCCTGTTAAATCATTGCATAGTATGACAGTTGCTGTTCCAACTAACTTTTTATTAATTTTTACTCCAAGTAAATAATGACTAGGATTAGATTTTATTTTATTAAAAACCTTTTTTAATGTATTTATATTAGTATTTTTACTAACAAGCTGATAGTAAAGTCTAGATAGATCGGCTAACTCTGACTCTTTTACTCTTTCTATTGTTGTCAAGGATATCATCCCCTATTTATGTCTTTTACTTTAAAATATGTAGTTTAGTTAAATATTGGTACTCTAATAAAAAAGCATTATTAATAATATAGTATCTATTTTCTTAAAATCTTTTCAAAAGCTTATGTTCTCTATATTCAAAGTATATATATATGAATAATTGGATATTGAGATTTTTTATGAAATTTTATTCTTTCAACCTCTTGACAATCCTCAACATAAAAATTAGAATAGTTGTTAGAATGTAAAGTATAGTTGAAATATTTAGGATAATATACTCTTATCTAGAGAGGTGGAGGGACTGGCCCTATGAAGCCCGGCAACCAGTGTGTAATCACAAGGTGCTAATTCCTGCGGCATATGCTGAAAGATGAGAGAGGTCGTTTAGGTTTAATGTGCCTCTTTCGTAGAAAGAGGCTTTTTTAGTATCCAATTTTAATTTTAACATTATTCATAATATTCAGTAAGTGAGGTGACACAAATGATAAGTATAAAAAACTTAAATAAAGTATATAAAATAAAAGAAAATACAGTTCATGCTGTAAAAGATGTAAACTTAGAAATTCCTAAAGGAGAAATATTTGGAATAATAGGATTAAGTGGCGCTGGTAAGTCTTCTCTTATAAGAACTTTAAATAGACTAGAAGATCCTACTGATGGTTCTATAATCATAGATGGTATAGAAATAACTAAACTTAATAAAAAACAATTAAGAAATCTTAGAAAAGAAATCGGAATGATTTTCCAACACTTTAATTTATTAAGCTCTAGAACTGTATTTGGAAACATTGCTTATCCATTAGAAATTGCAGGATTAAGTAAAGATCAAATAAAGGATAGAGTGTTAGAATTGTTATCTCTTGTAGGACTAAGTGATAAAGTAAATGCTTATCCATCACAATTAAGTGGCGGACAAAAACAAAGAGTAGCTATAGCTCGTGCATTAGCAAATAATCCTAAGATTCTTCTTTGTGATGAGGCTACTTCTGCTCTCGATCCTCAAACTACAAAATCCATATTAAATCTGTTAAAAGAAATTCAACAAAAATTCGGATTAACTGTAGTTCTTATAACTCATCAGATGGAAGTTATTCGTGAAATATGCAATAGAGTGGCGATTATAGAAAACGGAGAAATAATTGAGCTTGATACAGTTGAAGAAGTTTTTGCAAGACCGAAAACCGAAACAGCCAAAGCTTTCGTATCTCATATTCATCCTAGTAGTCAAAGTGAAATAGTTTTTCCTAAAGTTCCTAACTCTAAAGTTATAAAGCTTAGTTACTTAGGAGAATCTGCTAAGAAACCTATAATAACTGATTTAATAAGGAGTTTTAAAATAGATATAAATATTATTTCTGGAGATATAAATGAGCTTATGAGTACTTCCGTAGGCCATTTAGTAGTTCAAATCACTGGTGAAAAAGAAGAAATAAGTAAAGCAATAGATTGGCTAAATGATCAAGATATATCTTTGGAGGTGATCTGGAATGGATAATATAACATCTCTACTATTGCCAGCACTTTGGGAAACTTTATATATGGTATCAGTTTCTACTATAATTTCTGTTTTACTAGGATTACCTCTTGGTATATTATTAGTTATAACTGAAAAAGGCGGTTTATGGGAAAAACCTATAATAAATTCAGTACTAGGTACTATTATAAATGTTTGTAGATCTTTTCCATTTTTAATTCTTATGATTTTAGTTTTCCCATTGTCTCGTGTAATTGTAGGAACAACAATAGGAACTACTGCAACTATAATACCGTTAGCTATTTCAGCTACACCTTTCGTAGCTAGAGTTATAGAAAGCTCTTTAAGAGAAGTAGATAATGGATTAATAGAAGCTTCATTATCTATGGGATCTACAACTTCCCAAGTTATATTTAAAGTATTACTACCAGAAGCTATGCCTTCTTTAGTAAGTAATGTTACTCTAACTATTATAAATTTAATAGGATATTCCGCTATGGCAGGAGCCTTAGGTGGTGGTGGACTTGGAAACTTAGCTATAAACTATGGATATTATAGATTCCAAAGTGATCTAATGGTTGTCGCAGTGATAGTTTTAATAGTTTTAGTACAAGCTATACAATTTTTAGGAAACATAATAGCATTAGCTATTAGCAAAAAAAGATAAATTAATTAAGGGGGAATTTTCAATGAAAAAATCTTTAAGTGTCTTACTACTTGTTTTTACTCTTATAACTGGCCTTATTGTAAGTGGATGCTCAAAAGAATCTCCAGATAATAAAAAATCTGAAGCTTCTCAAAATGGTAATGAAACTAAAAAAGAAGTTGTTTTAAAAGTAGGTGCTTCACCAGTACCTCATTCTGAATTATTAAACTTAGTAAAAGATGATTTAAAAGAACAAGGAATTATTTTAGAAATTAAAGAATTTAATGACTATGTTCAACCAAATATAGCTTTAAACGATAAACAATTAGATGCAAACTTTTTTCAACATAAGCCTTATTTAGATGAATTTATTGAAGCAAAGGGAGTAGATTTAGTATCTTTAGGACAAGTACACGTTGAGCCTTTGGGACTATATTCTGAATCTATAAAATCATTAGATGAACTTAAAGATGGAGCTACTATAGCAATTCCTAACGATCCAACTAATGGTGGTAGAGCTTTGTTACTTCTTCAAAATCAAGGATTAATCAAGCTTAAAGAAAATGCAGGCCTTACGGCTACAAGTAACGATATAGACAAAAACCCTAAAAAACTAAAATTTGAAGAATTAGATGCTGCTCAAATTCCTAGAACTTTAAAAGATGTTGATGCTGCCGTTATAAACGGAAACTTTGCTTTAGATGCTGGGTTAGTTCCTACAAAAGATGCTTTAACTGTTAGTAAAGATAAAAAAGATGATTTAGTTTTAGAAGGAAAAGAATCTCCATATGCTAACATCATAGCTGTAAGAAAAGGAGAAGAAAACAACGAAAACCTTAAAGCTCTTTTAAAAGCTTTACAATCAGATAAAGTTAAAAAATATATTGAAGAAAACTATAAAGGCGGGGTTGTTCCTGCATTCTAAATAAATAATAAAAGTCGGCTATTTAAGTCGACTTTTATTATTTTAAAATTCATTTAATTTTTAATATAATATTTTTTTCTCTATCAATCTTACACGATTAATATACTGTTTACATTTATAAGCTTCTAATGATTATCTTTCCTTATAGTTATTCCCTAGCATCCTTTTAATAAATTCTAAATCTTTACCTTTTCTTTTTGCATAATCTACTATCTGTTCTTCATCTATATTATCTACAGAAAAATAGCTTGCAAATTCATGAGTAAAATATAGACCACATACACTTCCCACTGGTTTCATCATATATGTTTCTGTTAATATCACATCAGTATTTTCACTTCCATTTAGCAAATTAAATAGCTTTGTCTTTTCCGAATGATCCGGAAGTGAAGGATAACCGAATGCTGGTCTAATTCCCATAGTATTTTCAAATGACCAATAATCTTTCCATAGTTTTTTATTTAGAGCTTCTGCAAAAGCTTCTGCTAGTCTATTTCCTAATATCTTTATCATTATTGCATTATATTCATCGTTATTATTCTTATAGTTATTATAAAGCTCTTCTATTCTATTTCCTGATGTAACAATAAATGCACCTATAAAGTCTTCTTTATTACTTTCTTTTGATGCTATAAAATCCCCTATAGATAAACAGTTACCATTTTCGTTTAATCTTTGTCTTCTTAAATTATTGAATATCTCTAAGATATCTCCTTTTTCATTATATACTTCTATATCTTCTCCTACTGAATTTGCTTTAAATATTCCAAATACACCATTTGGAACTAACTTTTCATCTTTTTCTAATTCATCTAGGATGTTATTTGCATCCTTGATCAATTTTTTTGCTTCTTCTCCGTATTTTTCATCTTCTATTACCATAGGATATTTCTTTCTCATTCCCCATTCTATAAAGAAATAAGTCCAATCAATATATTTTCTAAGTTCCTTTACTGAAAGATTTATCCTTCTAACCCCTATAAATTCAGGTATCTTTAAATTCATGTTATCCCAATCTATGTTTAGCTTTTTATTTCTAGCCTCTCTTAATGAAATTAAGTTTTGTTCTTTATTCAAATAAGTATCTCTTAAAGAAGAATATTCTTTTTTAATCTTTTCAAGATAAGGTTCTCTTTTATCTTTATCTGCAAGATTCTTAGCTACTTCAACTGATTTTGAAGCATCTAATGAATATACTACTCTTCCCCTATATTGTGGAGATATTTTTACTGCTGTGTGAACTTTTGAAGTTGTAGCACCTCCTATCATTATAGGTATATCTAGTCCTTCTTTCTCCATAAGTTCTGCTACATTTACCATTTCATCAAGTGAAGGAGTTATAAGTCCACTTAACCCTATAACATCTACATTTTCTTCTTTTGCAACTCTTATGATTTCTTCAGCAGTTACCATTATACCGAGATCTATAACTTCAAAGTTATTACAAGCAAGAACTACTCCAACTATATTTTTACCTATATCGTGTACATCTCCTTTAACAGTTGCAAGAAGTATTTTCCCTGCCCCTTTACCTTTTGTATCTTTTTCATTTTCTATATAGGGCATTAGAACACTTACTGCTTTTTTCATAACTCTTGCACTTTTAACAACCTGAGGTAAAAACATCTTTCCTTCTCCAAATAAATCTCCTACTACTTTCATTCCATCCATAAGGGGTCCTTCTATAACTTCAAGAGCTTTATCATAACTTTGTCTTGCTTCTTCAACATCTTGTTCAATAAAATCTGTTATACCCTTAATAAGAGAATATTTAAGTCTTTCACTTACATTTTCTTCTCTCCACTTTAACTTATTCTCTTCTTCTTTTTCCGAAGAATCTTTATAACTTTCTGCAAACTCTATAAGTTCCTCAGCAGCACCTTTATGAGTATTTAAAACTACCGCTTCAACTTTTTTTAGAAGTTCTTTATCTATTTCATCATATATTTGAATCATACCAGGATTTAATATAGCCATATCCATACCAGCTTCTATAGCATGATATAAAAATACTGAATGAATAGCTTCTCTTATTACATTATTTCCTCTAAAAGAAAATGAGAGATTAGAAAGTCCACCTGATATTTTAGCTCCAGGTAAATTTTCTTTTATCCATTTAGTGGCTCTTATAAAGTCTACTCCATAGCTATTATGTTCTTCTATCCCTGTTGCTATAGCTAATATATTGGGATCAAATATTATGTCTTCTCTTGGAAACTTTACTTTTTCAACCAGTATATCATATGCTCTTTTACACACTTCTATCTTTCTATTGTAATTATCTGCTTGTCCTTTTTCATCAAAAGCCATAACTACTACAGCAGCACCAAACCTTTTTATAATACTAGCTTGTTCAATAAATTCTTCTTCTCCATTTTTAAGACTTATAGAGTTTACCACTGGCTTTCCTTGTATAGCTTTAAGTCCGCTTAGTATGACTGAAAACTTTGAAGAATCTATCATGATAGGAACCCTAGAAATTTCTGGCTCTGATGCAAGTAGTTTTAAAAAAATATCCATTTCTTCCTCAGAATTTAACATTCCATCATCAAAGTTAACATCTATTGCTTGAGCTCCATTTTCTACTTGTTCTCTTGCTATAGCAAGTGCTTCTTCGTACTTTTTTTCTCTTATAAGTCTTGCAAACTTTTTAGAACCTGCAACATTAGTTCTTTCTCCTATATTTAAAAAATTATTTTCCCTTGAAACCTTAATAACTTCAAGTCCTGCAAGAATAGTTTCTGTTTTTATATCTGGAATCAAACGAGGATTTTTATCTTCTACAAGCTTCGATATAGCTTTTATATGGTTATATGTTGTTCCACAACACCCACCAACTATATTTATATGTTCTTCTTCTACAAGTTCTTTTAAATATTTAACTGTTTCTTCTGGCTTCTCATCATACTCACCAAATCTATTAGGCAGACCAGCATTTGGATATACACTTATATAGTATGGTGCTGTTTTTGAAAGCTTTTTAATAAATGGAATAAGTTCTTTAGCTCCAAATGAACAGTTAAGTCCTACTGATATAACATAATCATTTTTAATACTAGCTAAAAAGGCCTCCAGTGTTTGACCTGAAAGAGTTCTTCTACTTCTATCTGTAAGAGTACCTGATATCATAATAGGCATCTCAATATTTTTTTCTTCATTTATAAGATTCACAGCATATATAGCAGCTCTTGCATTTAATGTATCAAATATAGTCTCTATAAGAATAGCATCTACTCCACCATCTATAAGTCCCTCAACTTGTTCTTTATATGTTTCTACAAGTTCATCAAATGTTACTCCTCTATATCCTGGGTTTTCTACATCTGGAGATATAGAAGCTGTTTTGTTAGTAGGTCCAACAGAACCTGCTACAAATCTTGGTTTATTAGGATTTAGCCTTGTATATTCTTGCGCTATTTCTTTGGCAATAATGGCAGCTTCTTTATTTAATTCATATACAATGTTTTCTAAACCATAATCTTTTTGAGATATTCTATTAGAGTTAAATGTATTAGTTTCTATAATATCTGCTCCAGCATCAAGATATCCTTTATGAATCTCTTTTACTAAATCTTTCTTAGTTAAAACTAAAACATCATTATTTCCTTTAAGTTGAAAAGATGAGTCTTTAAATCTTTCTCCCCTATAATCACTTTCATCTAATTTATAATTTTGAATAGCTGTTCCCATTGCACCATCAAGAACCGCTATTTTTTTCTTTAATAACTCCTTTAATTTCATATACTTTCCCACCTTATATAATGCATTTTATATGAATTATCTATAATATAAATAATACATTCTTTATTTACATCTTTCAATTATCATAAGTTAATTGGTCGAAATAATCTGAAAAATAATAAATTTAAAAATTAAATACTAAAACCTCTTTGTATTTTTATAACTTTCTAACATTAAATACAAAGAGGTTTTCTATTTAATATATTATTCTCATTTTCTACTCTATAATATATTGATATAAATGCACATCTAAATACTTATCAAATTTTTTACCAACTTCTTTCATAACTCCTATATATGTAAAGCCATAGTTTTCATGCATTTTTCTACTTACTTCATTTCCTTCTGTAATTCTAGATATTATACAATGATAGTTTAATTCTTTAGCTTTCTTTATTATAGATTCAAATAATTTTTTTCCTATTTGCTTTCCTTTACTATCGTGCTTTACATAAATTGAAAGTTCAACTGTTCCTATATATCCATCATGAGATGCCCATTTACTTAATGATGCCCAGCCTTCTATATCGTTATCTTCATATACTATTATAGGATACTTATCATCATGTTCATTAAACCACTTTTCTCCACCTTCCACAGTTCTTATACTAGTATCAAATGAAGATACAGAGTTCATTACATAAAAATTATATATGTCCAATATATACTTTAAATCATTAATTGTTGCTCTACGAATCATTTCATCATCCCCTTGTAAAATACCTTCATGACTGAGCTAGTCTTCTTTTATTATCAATCATATACTTTTATACTTCCTAAATTAGATCTTAATTTTATTAAATTACCACCTTTATTTACATCGAAATTTAAGCTTTGTGATATACCTGGTAAACTATTTTCTTTGCTATTTATTTTTATATTTTTTAACATATTCTCTATTTTTCCTACATCCGTTTCTAGGTCAAAAGTTATATCATTTTCTTCTTTTATTTTTACATTTATATTTCCTACATCTGTAGATATCTTACCATATTTTATTTCATTTATTTCTAAGTCTATATTACCTACATCAACTCTTAAATCTAAGTTTTTTCCTGAGTATTCTCCATTTAATTTTCCAACATCCGATCTAATATCAATATTCTCTTTATATTTCTTAGGTATATATACATTTAAAGTTGAGTATACGTTAATATTATTGTTACCCATGCCTATGTATATCTTATTTACATCTATGTTTAATTTTTTACCATCATTTTTTATTATAAGTGGTTCTTTTGATCTCTTAAGTGGATTTATAAGTTCTAACTTTAATTTATCTGTATCAGTATATTCTAGATATATATCTGAAACACTAGATTTTATTTTTATTGTTTGTATATTATCTATAAATTCTTCTTTAATCACTGTTTTATTTATAGATTTATCATTATTTCGAACCTTTAGAATCTCATTTCCTCCTAAAAAGTATAATACTCCTGATGCTAATATAGATCCAATTCCTACCACAATACATATTATAAATATAGTTTTTAGTTTCATAGAATACACTCCTTTCTATTTATTTATAGATAAAACCCCTTCTACTCCATCAACAAATTCATACCATTCTTCTATTAAATTATCCTTTATTTCTATTCCAAGTTCTGTAAGAGTATAATATTTTCTAGGTGGCCCTTCTTGAGATTCTTTTAAATATGTTGTACAATACCCTTCGTTTACTAGTTTTCTTAAAAGTGGATATATTGTTCCTTCTGATATCTGTATATTCTTAGATATGGTTTCAACAAGTTCATATCCATAACAATCTTTATTAGAAAGAGTAGATAAAACACAAAGTTCTAAGACTCCTTTTTTAAACTGTGAGTTCAAACTTTTCATCCTCTCTATTTGTCAGTTTATTTATAGGGATTAACCTGTAATTATTTTCACATTTGCTTTTACGTATTTTAAAATACCTTTTGAAAAGTATTGTACTATCTTCCAAAATATTATTGTAAATGCAACACTTATACATGTTATTCCTATTCCTAAAAAAAGTATCATAAACCTACTAGTTATATTAGGAATATAAAACATACTAATGAATGGTAAGTTTAGTGGTTCCAATAACGTTCCAACAGAAATAGCTACCCCTGCTATACCCATAGATATACATACTAAAGCTCCTGAAATAAGCAAAGCTATTGCAGTTATTAGTAAAGGCAGCCCTAAGACTAAGTTAAAAAATCCCAAACCCATTCCACAGATTAAAACTTTTAATATATTTAAAGGATTATTACTTTTTTCAGCTCTAATTACTAAAGAATTATACTTATACTGTTTGCCTATTTGTTCCGGATCTCCTAATTTTCTTGATATTTCTTCTTCATTCAATCCTCTTTCTTTTCCTATATGAAAATGCTCTTCATAGTCTCTCATTATTTCTCTCTTTTCTATTTCAGGTATATCTTTTAAGTTATCGTATAATTTATTTAAAAATTCTTGTTTGTTCAAATAATTACCTCCTTGCATGTAATATACGGTATCTTGTATTGCAAGATACCTTGTTATTTATGATATATTTTTTTACTGTATATGTCAAGATACAAAAATTATAGTCTTAGCAGTTGCTAAGACTATAAATATAATATGTGATTCTTTTTACATACTATTTAATTGACTTTAATTTTACTATTTCACTCCAGTTATTAGCAGTAGCCATTTCAACAAAATTTAACCCTTTTTCAATATTTTCTACTTTTCCTATTAATGTATTTATATCATATTTCATATCTTCATGCTCTGACTTATTTATTTCTGCACTATGCTCTAATGATCTTAATAGTAATGTGTGTTCTTGCTGTGTCAATTTTATACTGACTACTTTATCTTGTAGAGTATCTATTGTATTGTCTAATTTATCTACCTTATCCTCTAGCTTATCCATTCTATTGTCTAGGTTATCCACTTTACCCTCTAGCTTATCCATTCTATTGTCTAGGTTATCCACTTTGCCCTCTAGTTTGTCCATTCTATTGTCTAAGTTATCTACCTTACCGTCTAAATTTGTCATACTACTTTGGATGCTTTTTAGTATATCTACTATTTCTTTATCCATTCAATCGCCTCAAATTTAAAACTAACCGTTTATCTATACACTGTTATTATATCATTAATATATAAATATCAAACATCAAATATTAGTTTATCTTTCTTAAAAGATAAAAAGGATGAGCAATTAAAGCTCATCCTTTATTTATATATACATCTATTTTATAATTCTCTTATTTTGTTTAATAATATTCTTTGTTCAACTGATGCTACTAATCTTCTTGTATAAGCAACTGTATCTGGGTTTACACTCATGCTATCAATTCCTTCTTGAACTAAGAATTCTGCAAGTTCTGGATAAGTTGATGGTCCTTGACCACAGATTGAAACAGTTTTTCCATATTTGTGAGCAGCTTTTATTAATGTTGATATAGCTTTTTTAACTGCAGGGTTTCTTTCGTCAAAGTATCCCATACTGTTTAATATACCTGAGTCTCTATCTGCTCCTAATGTTAATTGTGTTAAATCATTACTTCCTATACTAAATCCATCTACTAATTGAGCGAATTCTTCTGCTTGGAAGATTACTGATGGAACTTCAGCCATAATCCATATTTTGAAGTTTTCGTTTTGTACTAATCCTTCTGATGCCATTATTTCTTTAACTTTTATTAATTCCCAAGTAGTTCTTACAAAAGGAAGCATTACATAAACATTTGTTAATCCATATTCTCCTCTTACTTTTCTGATAGCTCTACATTCTAGTCTAAATCCTTCTATATAGTCTGGTGAAATGTATCTTGAAACACCTCTCCATCCTATCATTGGGTTAGCTTCTATAGGCTCTACTTCGTCTCCACCTTTTAATCCTCTAAATTCATTTGTTCTAAAGTCACTTAATCTAACAACTAGTGGTTTTGGATAAACTTCTTGTGCAACTTTTGTAACACTTTCAGACATTTTTTCAATAAATAATTGTTCTTCACCTATTTTTAATAAGTACATTGGATGTACTCCTAAATTAGTGAATATAAATTCAGTTCTCATTAATCCAATTCCATCGAATGGTAAGTTTTTGTATTTCTCTATTAATTCTGGTTCTCCAAGATTCATATATATCTTAGTTCCTGTAATAGGAGCTAACTGATGAATTAAATCTTCACTTAATCCAACTGAACCTTGAGATTGATTTTGAGTTTCTTCTTGCTTTTGTTGTAATACTTTTCCTTCATATACAACTCCTCTAGTTGCATCAACTGTAACTTCCATTCCTTCTGTTAATATTTCACTAGCATTTTTAGCTCCAACCACACAAGGTATTCCTAGTTCTCTTGATACTATAGCAGCATGACAAGTTCTTCCACCTTCGTCAGTAACTACAGCTGCTGCTCTTCTCATAGCAGGAACCATATCTGGATTTGTCATAACTGCAACAAGAATATCTCCTTCTTGTACTCTCTCTATTTCTGTTATATCTTTTATATTTTTTACTTTTCCACTACCGATTCCTGGTGAAGCGCCTAATCCTCTAGCAATTGATTTTAATTCTTCCGTTTGAGTACTTGCCACTTCTTCTTTCTCCCCTTTTAAAGTAGTTATTGGTCTTGATTGAAGTATATAAAGCTCATTAGTATCAGCATCTAAAGCCCATTCAATATCTTGTGGAGCTTTATATAGCTCTTCTATTTTGATACCATACTTAGCAAGGTTTGATACTTCTGAGTCGCTTAAACATTGGTTAGTTACATACTCACTACCTAAATACTCAGCTACTTTTATTTCTATAGTTCCAACATCTTCTTTATTTTTAATAACCATTATATTTTTATCAGCTACATTTCTTTCTGTTATTGATAAAGCAGTTTTATCTAATATAAATTCATCTGGAGTAACTATTCCTGATACAACTGCCTCTCCTAGTCCCCAGCTAGCATTTATCATTATTTCATTAGAGTTGCTTGTTATAGGGTTTGCAGTAAACATAACCCCAGCTATTTTACTATTAACCATTTTTTGAACTACAACACTTAGTGAAACTTCTCCATGGTCAAATCCTTGATCTTGTCTATAGTATATAGCTCTTGCAGTCCATAATGATGCCCAACATCTTTTTATATGTCTCTTAACTTCTTCTATTCCACTTATGTGTAAATAAGTATCTTGTTGTCCAGCAAATGAAGCTTCTGGTAAATCTTCTGCTGTAGCAGAACTTCTTATAGCAACTTGAGGATCTTCTAAATTAACTCTTTTGCTGAAGTCTTCGTAAGCTTTTACTATATCTTCTTCTATATCTTTAGGTATTTCAGCTCTTATAACTAATGCTCTTATTTCAGCACTTTTAGTTTGTAGTTGAGCTGAATCTTCAACGTCTAAATCTTTTAATATCTCTATTATTTCACTTTGTAAGTTTGACTTTTCTATAAAGTCACTGTATGCTGATGCAGTTACACAAAATCCTGGTGGAACATCTACTCCCTTTATTGTTAGTTCTCCTAAATTAGCTCCTTTTCCACCAACTACAGGAATATCTTCTTTATTTATTTCATTAAACCATTTTATATAGTTATATATGCTCATTTTAACTCCCCTTTCCTCAATTTTATATATATATTATAGCATATTCATTTAAATGTGCCATACTTTTTTATGTTTTTTTGTAGTACATAAATTTATATAGACTTTAAAGTAGTATAGATCATTTAATCTATAACTATTACAGCAGTATTGTCAACTTCTGACCAATCATATACAAATTTAGCATGACTTGTATAGTTTCTTACACACTTATGAGTTCTTGGAATAGTACCTATTGTATATAGATATTCTTTAGTTTCAGAGGTATAATCTTTTTCATCTTCATAATTTATAGGAACTCCATGTACATATGCTCCAGCTGTAAATCTAGTAGCATATGGTGCATATCCTTCTAAGTCTCCTGTTTTATCATTTAAATAATACATCTTATCCTTTTTTTCTAATACTTTAAATGTTCCACTTGGAGTCTCGTACTTATATTTCTCTTTTACACCTGTACTAGCTAAAGTATAAGTTATTAAAGTCCACGTATCACCTGATTTTTCAAATAATGCTTCATTTTGATTTGTAGTATCTACAATTATAACTTTTTTTAATTCTCTAATATTATTTTCAAAAGATACGTAATTTTTAGGTATCCAATATTCTCCTTCATACTGTAAGCTTCTTACTTTAAAAAATTCATTATTTTCATCTATGATAAATACAACCATTCCATCTGGAAAATATCTAAAATCATTTTTATTTTCTAGATTATAGTATGCTGGAGCACTTTGATAGGCTTGTATACCATATTTATCTATATCTTTCCCATTTAATAAAGGAGCTTTCCCATTTGCATCTTTATAGTTAGAGATATATCCATATCTATTATTACTAATTTGGTCTTCAAAGTTTCTTATATGTTCAATCATATCATAAAATTTGAATGATCTTGCTTCTCCATTATCAACTGGTATAACTCCATATTGAATATTACTATCTTCATTCCAAGATACTACATACCAATTTTCTTTATCTTTTTTATTTTTGTAAGATGATACTTTGCCTTCTAACTTTAATCTAGATAAGTACTCAGCTTTTTTTATTATTTCTGAGTTAATATTATTGCTTTTATATATTTTAGCCTCTTTAGAAGTTATAAGCAAATAGTCAAAAGGCATAATATATTTATTATATTTAATATCTATAGCTATATCCTCAGGTACCTTAGTTTCATATTTTTCAACTAAGTTTTCTGAGTATAAGTTATCAGTTAAAGTTTGATTCCTAATATTATTTATAGAATTCAATGTTATATCAGGTGACTTACCACGATTACTTATTATATCGTTAGTCATATCATTATCATCTTTTATTGGAAAAAAATTTATATTTGGATCTATATTAATATTTTTTGAAATATTTTTCTCATTGTATTTATTTTGTTTAGATGTTTTAGGAGCTTTGTATTTGTTATTTCCCTTAGTATTACAAGATACCAATATCATTACAATAGTTAAAGCAAATAATATTATAGCTTTTTTTCTCATTATTTCACCTCCGTCGACTTTATTTTAACCAAAAAACAAAAAAGTATAGAAAAATGGAAGTTTTTTTCTATACTTTTTTATTTATCTTTTTTTATTTTTTGATTCACTTTTTACTTTATTATCATTTTTATCCTTTACTTCTTCACTATCTTCTACATGAGGCTTTGCATACTTAAATTTATCTATTTGGGTATATTTAGGTATTTTTATATCATCTATCTTTTTTATTCTAATGTCATATAAAAGCTCATTTTCCATCTGCCAAACCACATTTCTCTTTACATGTAGTCCTCTTTCCATTTCATCTGGATCTCCTATAGCACTAATTATAAAAGGTGGAGATACCGCTACCCCATTTATTTTAATATTATTTACATCCGGTTCAAACTCTGTATAATTAGTGTATCTCTGTCCATTAATAGATATTGCTTCTGCTCCTAGGTCATTTAGTATAGTTATTATCTGTAATATAAGATCATAGTTAGCCACTATGCTACTAGTTTTATCACCTACTTCTGCTTCCATAGGTGGATCATTTATCTCTATTACTATACCTTTACCTTTTACATCTTCATAACCAACAAACATTTTATACTTTTCTAAATTTTTATATAGACCTTCTAAGTACTGGCTTTTTTCACTTTCTGTTTTTTGATGTTTTTTTAAATTATTATCTATATCTTCAATCTTTTTATTAAGTTTATCTTTTTCATCCTGTAGTTTATTATATTCTATAGAAAGTTCCTTAGCCTTTTCATTTGGAATTATTCCATATCCAACTATGTTTACTACTGTTTTAAATTGAAAGGCAAGTATCATACCTAAAACAGCACATACCGTTAAGAATACTATCTTATCTTTTGTCTTTATCACACAATCACCCACCTATCTATCCTCATATATTATAACATATTATGTATATTAGTTTTTAACTTTCCTTTTATTTCTCAATAATTAATATTATAAATTTATTACAGATATTATAAAAGTTACAAAAAATCACTATTAAGATTTAAGTATCTTAATAGTGATTCTTTATCAATGTAGCATTATCATATATTTTTTTCTTTATATATATATCTATATAAGCTTATATCTACTATACTTGAAACAATTTCTAACATATAAACTTGTACATAATATATAATTTTCAATAAATAAGATAGTTTTATAGTGTATTTCATTGCTATCCATATTACTTCTAGACTATCCTTAACATTATTATCAAACAAAAATCATGACCACCCGTCAAACGGGTGGTTTGCTCAGCCCTATAAGGGCATATTACTTGCTGTGTCTTAAGACACCCTGAAAGGTTTGCCAACTGCTATAGTTTTTCAGGGCACCCCTTAAGGGGTTATTTTTTCTTCCCTTTGGCTACCTCTTCACCCGTAAACGGGTCTATAAACTCTTTCAAACTTATTTGATCACCTGCTATATCTTCTTGCATTTGATTTTTTATATACTCTGCAATTGCCTTTTTATTTCTTCCTACTGTATCTACATAATATC
>NZ_LGSS01000022.1 GCF_001190785.1 Gottschalkia purinilytica
GAAAGCTGTCTACATAAAGAAAGGGATAAATAAAATGTCCCTTTCTCAAGTAGAAGGATTTGTTAATGATATAGCTTGTAAAGGTATAGAGGTAGGAAAGCAACACGCTTATAGAGATGGAGTAAAAGAAGGGTTAAACATAGTACAAAAAGCACTTAGGGAATTGTACGGATTTGGAGATAAGAGAATTAAAAGAATAGAAGAATATATAAACAACAGCTTGGAAAAAGAACTATAAGGGGAGGAAATAAGGATGTATAACTTAAAGGTAATAGAAAATAAGGGAGAAAGAGTTTTAACAACTGAGCAGTTAGCTCAAGTGTATGGAGTTGAGGAAGTTAGGATAAGACAAGGATTTTCAAGAAATCAAGAAAGATTTGAAGAAGGAAAGCACTACTATAGGCTTATAGGAGAAGAATTAAAAGAATTTAAAGCCAAGTATCTTAAAGATACTAACCTTAAATTTGTTAGCGAATTACTACTATGGACAGAAAGAGGAGCAAATAGACATTGTAAAATATTAGATACAGACAAAGCTTGGGAGCAATTTGATAATTTAGAAGAAACTTATTTCAAAGTGAAAGAACAGATACAAGTACCTAATTTGAGTATAGAGGATATGTTTATACAGCAATTAAAAGAACAAAAGCTACTTAAAAACAGAGTCGGAACAATTGAGTATAAACTAGATAGTTTAGAGATAAGTCCGTTTCAGAGAAAACAATTGATGAATCTTAGAAATAAAAGAGTTATAGAGTTACTTGGTGGAAAGAAAAGCGAAGCTTATAAAGATAGTAGTTTTAGATCGAAAGTATATGCAGACCTATCTAGACAGTTTAACAGGTACTTTGATATACCTGGCTATGAATGGACACCTAAGAATAGATTTGAGGAAGCACAAAGGTTAATAAGAGGATATAACTTATCAATGGAGCTTAATCTAGAATTAGATAATATTAATAGACAGATAGCGATGTAGGGGGCTAGGGAATGACAGAAATAAGGTGTAAATGGTGCAACAAGCTATTAGGAACAACAGATTATAAGGAAA
Source organism: Gottschalkia purinilytica (assembly GCF_001190785.1). Taxonomy (NCBI): domain Bacteria; kingdom Bacillati; phylum Bacillota; class Tissierellia; order Tissierellales; family Gottschalkiaceae; genus Gottschalkia; species Gottschalkia purinilytica. The sequence goes on from NZ_LGSS01000022.1 coordinate 1,052, forward strand.
GATTTGAAATAGAGATACTATGCCCTAAATGTAAACACAAATATAGATATAGAATAGAGGCTCAAGAAGCCCAGGGTTAACTAAAACCTTGGGCTTTTTATATTCTGGGGTGATAAGATGAATTACTTAACGGAAGTTAAAGCAATTAAAGAAGTTGAAGAAGGTACATATTTAAAGGTGTTTATACCTAAAGAATATGTAAAAGACACCATAGAACGATTTAAACAGGGAAATAAGGCGTTTGCAGAGATAAGACTAGATGATAATAGAAGAATTACAAACGAACAGAGAAAGAAGTATTTTGCGACCCTTAAGGATATAGCAGATTATACAGGTAATGTCCTGGAAGATATGCACGATTATTTTAAGTTTATATATTGCTATAGGAATAGACAAGAGTATATATCTATGTCAGATTGTTCAGTTACAGAAGCTAGGGAAATGATAAATATTATTTTAGATTTTGCTCTTGAGAATGATATACCATTGAGTGATTTAGGAATTAATCGAACAGATGATATTAATAGATATTTGTATAGTTGTCTTATAAATAGAAGGTGTATGTGTTGTGGAAAGAAAGCAGACATACATCACGTAGATAAAGTGGGAATGGGGAGAAATAGAAATAAGATAAACCATGTAGGATTGAGGGCTATGTCTTTATGTAGGGTACATCACACAGAATCACACAATATAGGAGAGAAAGAATTTTACGATAAATACAAGGTGCATCCAATCAAGCTTGATGAAATAGCAGTTAAGAAATTAGGGTTATAGGGAGGAATTTTATACATGGAGAGAACTGAAAGAATGATAAGAGGATATTATAGAAATAAAAAAAGATTGAATACATCATTACAAAAACTAGAAGTTCAAAAAGAAAGAATAGAACAGATCAGAAGAGATATAAAAGAATGTAATATAAGTTTAGATACCACGATATCTTCTATAGATTATTCAGTAGATAGGGTACAAGGTAGCACTGTGATATCAGCAATAGAAAGAGAATTAGAAAGAAATATAGATATGCTTATAAGAGAATTAGAAAGAGCTATAAGATATAAGATCACCTTAGAATACAGAATAAAACGTAAAGAAGAACAACTTATGAATTTAGAAGTTATATTAAGAGGCCTAGACCAAGAGGAAAGAAAGTTATTAGAGTTACTTTATAAAGATAAGAAAACTTATAGACAGATAGAGCATGAATTACATATGACCAGAAGCACTATTTCTAGGAGGAAAAAGGAAATATTAACCAGTTTGGCAGAGATACTATAGAGTGGGACAAATCTGGGACAAACATGGGACACACAATGATGAAATATATATTATAATAGTAATATGGACTATTGAAATCCAATACCCCTAACATTTTTACTATTAGAGGTCATAAGCACCTCGTGGGGCTCGTGTTTCGCGGGCGATTATTAAGAAAGCTATCTAGTTTATGTACTAGATGGCTTTTTATTATTTATAAAAGAGGTGAGAGGTTTTGACAGACAAGAAGGATACAGAGAGGAAACAGACCTCTCATGAAGAGAAATTGAGTGAAAGAGAATGGAAAGAGTTAATGGGAGTGTATAGGAATACTTATAAGAAAGTTAGAGGGGCTTTTAGACAAAGGTAGGTGAGATAAATGGAAGAGAAGAAACTAGAACTTAAAGATATTCTAAAAGAGACAAATTTATTTCAGAAGATAATGATGATTACATTGTTGGGAAGTTGTGTATCTATAACAGCCATACCTATTATAATATTGGTAGCAATCATTAAGCATTTTATACTATAGGAATAGAGGAAATTCTCCTTTTATGTAGAAATATGGAATGTAGGAGGGAGGTGAGAGTTATGGCAAATGATGTTAGCGTTAAACCAACACCTATTCAAAGAAACGAGCTTGATGTAGCAATGGAGTTAACGCAATTTCACTTTAAACGCTTTGGGGTTGATAATGCAGAACACATGAAACAAATCTTTACAGAGTATTACTCTCTTGTTCAATACCTAGAGCTAATTCGATTTAATGAAATAGATAAGTTGAAAGAATTTTTACCTGAAGATATAAGAAAAGCTTTAGAGTAAAACCTAAGAGCCAGATTAATAGGCTCTTTTTTAATGCAATAAAACAGGAGGTGAAATCCTTGGACGTAAACAATCTAAAAAGATATAAGAGAAAGCACTTAAGCAATAATAAGGAATTAGAAATACATAAAGATGAATTGATAGAAAGATATATAAGAAATCAATTACATGACATCTTAACTGTAGTTAAAAATATGAATCTAGAGGAAAGATTAGAATTATTAGATGTCTGTAGTGCTGAATGGGTGGAAATATACCATAATGAAAATGAAATAATGAGGGTTTTTTATGGGGTTCTCGATGAGGATTTCCAAGAGGTTACCGATGAGATTATACTAGGTGAATTGATACAGATGCTTTATTATAAGTGGAAGGTATGTAAGAAAGGCTAACAACTACAAAACAACACAAATAGCAATTAGCGACGAGGTGGTGGTATGAAAGAAATAAGAGGTCCAGATTATGAACTAGCAGAAAAAGACTATATGCTAGGAATGAAGTATAAGGACATAGCAGAGAAGTACAATGTATCTATTAATACAGTTAAGTCATGGAAGCAAAGATATAATTGGAATAGAAAAGGTGTGCATACAAAATCTAAAAGGGTGCACACACAAAAAGAAGTTGCACCCAAGAAAGAAACAATTGAAAAAGTTGCAGAGATAGAAGAGACAGAGCTGACCGAAAAACAAAGGTTATTCTGTCTTTATTATGTTAAAACATTCAATGCTACTCAATCAGCCATTAAAGCAGGGTATTCCAAAGATACAGCTCATGTAATAGGTTATGAAAACCTAAGAAAACCTAACATAGCGAAAGAAATAAGAAGGCTTAAAGGCACTATGCACCAAGATATATTTATAGATGCCATGGATATTCTTAATAAGTACATTAAAATAGCCTTTGCAGACATAACGGATTATGTGACATTCGGTCAAAAGGAAGTACAAGCAATGGGAGCTTTTGGACCTTTAGAAGATAAAGAAGGAAGACCTATAACTAAGATAATAAACTATGTAGATTTAAAAGAGAGTAGTGAGTTAGATGGAACTGTATTAGGTGAAGTGTCACAAGGCAAGGATGGAGTGAAAGTCAAGTTACTAGATAAAATGAAAGCTTTAGAAAAACTAGAATTGTATTTTGATCTATTCCCAGATAAGTTTAAACGACAAATTGAAGAAGAAAAGGTTAAGATAGCACAGGAAAAACTACAGTTAGAAAAAGCTAAAGCTCAGAGCTCAAATGAGAAAGAAAATGAAGTAGCTGACATGTTAAGGGGGTTAGTAGATGACTTTAACGACTAAGCAAAAAGAAGTATTTAATTGCTATAGACATGAGAATCCTAAGATACTTATATGTAGTGGAGCTAAAAGAGCAGGAAAGACATTTGTACTAAATCTTATATTTTTAACTCATATAGCTAGATATAAAAATATGGGACTATCTTTTATAATCGGTGGAGCGATACAGTCTAGTATAAGAAGAAATATACTTGATGATCTTGAAAAGATATTAGGAAAAGAATTAAGGCTAGACAAATCTAATGCAGTTGAGATATTTGGCAATAAAGTGTATTGTTTTGATGGTGCTAATGCTGATAGTTGGAAAAAGGCCAGAGGGTTTACTGCCGCAGGAGCTTTACTTAATGAAGCAACAGCACTACATGACACTTTTATAAAAGAGGTTATTTCTAGATGTTCTTATGAAGGTGCAAGAGTATTTATGGATACTAACCCGGAGAACCCAGCTCACACAGTTAAAAAGGATTATATAGATAAAACAGGTCAGAAGTTGAAAAATGGACAATTAAATATAAAAGCTTTTCATTTTACCTTATTTGATAATGATAAATTGGATCTTGAGTATGTAGAAAGTATAGTAGCATCTACTCCAAGTGGAATGTTTACAGATAGGGATATATACGGAAGATGGGTAGCAGCAGAGGGAGTTGTATATAAAGACTTTAATCAAAAAGTTCACTATATAGATTCTATAGAAAATATCAACTTTAAATCTTATTTTGCAGGAGTTGACTGGGGATATGAACACTTTGGATCTATTGTAGTCATAGGAGAAGATGATGAAAATAATTTTTATCTTTTAAACGAAATAGCGAGACAACATGAAGAGATTGACTTCTGGGTAGATGAAGCTAAGAAAATTAAAACACAGTATGGAAATATTCTTTTCTATTGCGATACCGCACGACCAGAACATATACAAAGATTTAGAAAAGAAGGTATAAGAGCTAAAAATGCAGATAAAGCTGTATTAAGTGGAATAGAGGTTGTGGCGAAGCTATTTAAACAGAATAGACTCTTTGTATATAGAAAAGAAGTAGAAAGATTTAAAGAAGAAATCTTTATGTATGTATGGAATGAAAAGACAGGAGAACCAGTGAAACAATTTGATGACGTTTTAGATGCTTTAAGGTATGCGATTTATACAGAAAGTAAAGATAATGCAATAGAATTCTTAAAGTAGGTGATAAATTGATAACATATAATGAGTTGCTTAATCAGAAGTTGATATATGACAATAAGATAATAGATAGTGTGATTATAAAAGATTTAATAAACACACATGATACAAGCCATATGATAGAGGGACATAAGTATTATCATAATGAAAATGATATATTGGATAGAAAGAAATATCATTATCCTGATGGGCAAAAGGTAGAAGACGAAACCAAGGCTAATTGTAGAATACCGCATAATTGGCATAAGTTATTAGTAGATCAAAAGGTAGCTTATCTCGTAGGAAAGCCTGTGGTGTTGCAAGTTGATAAAAAAGAATATGAAGAAAGATTAAATCTAATATTAGGTGAAGAATGGGACGATGTACTAACTGAATTAGCCACAAATAGCTCGAATAAAGGGACTGAGTGGTTACATACTTACATCAATGAAGAAGGTAAGTTTAAATATATAATTATACCCGCAGAAGAAATAATTCCTATTTACGATACAAGTCTCCAGGAGAACTTAGAAGCAGTATTAAGATACTACTTAGTAGAAGTAAACGGAAAAGAAAGAATAAGGGTAGAATGGTGGACTAGGGATACAGTTAGTTTTTATATAGAAACAGATAATGGAGACTTTATATTAGATGATACTGAGTCTAATAATCCAGATAGTCATTATTACTATAACAATAAAGGTTATGGATGGGGTAAAGTACCTTTTATAGAGTTTCCTAATAACGAAGCACGATACAGCGATCTTAAATACTATAAAGAATTAATAGACAGTTATGATAGAAATGTATCTGACCTAGACAATAATCTCCTAGAAATACAAGAGATAATAACTATACTAAAAGGATATGAAGGTACTGAATTAAAAGAATTTCATGATAATTTAAGATACTATAAGGCTATAAAGGTTAATAGTGAACCAGGTAGTGGAGTAGATAAGTTAGAGCTTAATATACCTATAGAAGCTAAAAAAGAAATGTTAGACAGATTAGAAGAAAATATATTTATATTTGGTCAAGGAGTAAACATGAAGACCGATAAATTTGGCAATAGTCCAAGTGGCGAAGCTTTAAAGTTTTTATACTCTTTACTAGACTTGAAGGCTTCAATTGCAGAAAGAAAACTAAGAAAGGCAATTAAGAGATTTCTTTGGTTTGCTACTGAATATATAAACATAATAGATAATAAAAGTTATGACAATACAATTATCCAGGTAACCTTTAGAAAAACAATGATTACAAACGATAGAGAAAATGTAGAAATAGCGTCACAATCGAAAGGAATAATATCGGATGAAACGATAGTGGCCAATCATCCTTGGGTAGAGGATGTAGGTAAGGAATTAAAGAAAATAGAAGAGCAAAACGACTACATTGAGTATGAGTTTGAAAACAAGTCTAAAGAAGATGGTATAGATGAATAATAGAGACTATTGGAAAAAAAGAAGAGAACAACTCAGTAATCAACAATTTAAAAAAATTAAAGGATTAGAGAAGAAGTTAGCAAGAGAGTATAAAAAATCATTGAAAGAGATAGAAGAAAAAATATTTATTTTCTATGGAAGATTTGCAAAAGACAATAAAATGACTTATGACCAGGCAGTAAAGCAATTAAATAGTAGTGAATATAATGTATGGAGAAAGTCTTTAGAGGAATATATAAAAGAAATAGAATCTACTGGAGATAAAAAAGTACTCTTAGAACTTAACACTCTTTCAATGAAAAGTAGAATAAGTAGACTAGAAGCACTAAAAGGAGATATAACAAAAGTTATATTTAAATTATTTTCTTTAGAAGAAAATGAACTGACTAACTTTCTTATCGAAACAGGGTTAGAAAGTTACTATAAAACTATATTTGAAGTACAAAAAAGAAGAAGAAATATAGGAGCTTCTTTCACAAAACTATCTAAAGAAACAGTTAAAAAGGTGGCTAGCTATCCTTGGAGTGGAAAAGAATTTTCCGCACGTATTTGGAAACACAGAGATCATTTAATCGACGTCTTAAAAGAAGAACTTACACAAAAAATAATCCAAGGCAAAGATGTAAGGGAAGTGTCTATTTCTTTGTCTAGAAGAATGAATGTAAGTTTAAAGAACTCTATCGGATTAGTTCAAACAGAAACAGCGCATATTCACGAAGAAATGAGCGCTAAAGCATATGAAGAAACTAATGTAGATAGATATGAAATATTGGCTACACTAGATACTAGGACATCAGATATATGCAGAAAGCAAGATGGGAGAGTACATAGGCTTAAAGATAGAGTTATAGGGGTTAATTACCCACCGTTTCACGTTAATTGCAGAACTACTACAGTACCTTACTTTGAAGATGACGAAGGAACTAGAATAGCTAAAAATAAAGCAGGAAAGAATTATCATGTACCAGCATCAATGACATATGAAGAATGGTATAAGGAATATGTAAAGTAAATAGCATTTGAATATAATTGAATAATTAATGTATAATCAAACTTAATAGAATTATAAGGGAGGCTATACATATATGAGTAAAAAAGTTAAAATAGGTCTTTATTTTTTCTTAGGATTAATAGCATTTGGCAGTATACTAAAACTATTTGGATATGAACCAGAAAGGCCTAAAAAAGAAGAAGTTAAGCAAGTGGTTAATCAAAAGAAGAAACAAAAGAAGAAGGAAGATAGTATTCCAGTTTCTTTTAATGTTGCTGAACTTAAAGAAGAGAATGTAGAGGAAGTAAACAAAGTATTAGGGGAGCCTATTTCAAACGAGAAAGCAAGATGGAAATATTATGGCACAGAAGAATATATAGAAGATGGTTGCTTTGAAAATGTATATAAGAAAGATGAGTTTGAGGTAGAAGTATTTTTTATAGAAAATAAAGCAGCAAGAATTGCCATAACACCACAAGAAAAAATGGATATCAAGAAAGATTCTAAGAAGTTTCTTAAAAGATTGGGATTGCCAACAGGGTCAATTTATTCAGAGACTTCTTTAGTTAGAGCATGGGAATACTTAGGAGGATTATATACAGTAACTATAGGCACTGTAAATCAAGAGTCTGACGAAATTAACTATATGTATATAATAGTTGACGAAAAATATAGATAAGATTTACAAGCACTTACATTAGTAGGTGCTTTTATTATGCTCTTTTTACAAGTTTGTAGAGCATAAAGAACAAAGAAACTCACGAGTCAGAGAGTGACTATAAAAAATCTATGGAGGTAACAAATTATGGAATGGTTGAAACAAATATTAACAGATACAGGGATAGAGAATATTGACGATATAGTTGGTTCTATTAAATCAGAACTACCAAAATACTTTATCCCTAAAGATAAGTTTAATAGTTTGAATGAACAAAACAAAGATTTAAAGACTCAGCTAGATGAAAGAGATATGCAACTAGAAGAATTGAAAATAAAAGCAGTAGGTAACGAAGAACTTACATCAAAGATAAACGAATTAGAGCAATTGAACAAAAACACAAAAGAAGAGTATGAGTCAAAAATACAAGCACTAAGAAAAGAAACATCTATAGAGCTATATTTAAAAGATCAACAAGCTAGAAATATCAAGGCAGTAAAGGCTCTATTGGACTTAGATAAGGTTAGTCTAGATGGAGACAATTTAATAGGATTAGAGGAACAATTAAAGACTCTCAAGGAACAAGAGTCTTATTTATTTGGCGAGGATACCTTAAAAGGTAGAGAACCTAATAAGGAAACTAATCCAGTTAATCCAGAATACAAAAACAATCCTTGGAAGAAAGAAACATTCAATCTGACTGAGCAAGGAAGAATTTTAAAAGAAGATCCAGAGCTTGCAAAAAAATTAATGCAAGCAAAATAATTTTAAGGAGAGTGTAAAGAATGACAACTAGAATATCAGATGTGATACAACCAGAAGTATTTAACCCTTATGTAATTCAAAAAACAATGGAGTTATCAGCATTATACCAATCAGGCATAATACAAAACGATTCTGAGTTTGATAGTTTAGCAAGTGGACCTAATACCCTTGTAAACATGCCTTTTTGGAATGATCTTACGGGTGATTCGGAAGTAATGATGGATACTGGAGATTTGACACCAAGCAAAATCGGCTCAAATAAAGATGTGGCTAGAAAACATGGTAGAGCTAAAGCTTGGGGAGCTAATGGACTTTCTGCCTTATTAAGTGGGGATGATCCTATGGGGGCTATAGCTTCTTTAGTTGCTTCATATTGGGCTAGAGAAATGCAAAAGATTACTATAGCAACACTAGAAGGAGTATTCGCATCAACAACGATGAAAGATAAAGTACATGATATATCAACATTAGAGGGTAATGCTTCATTATTAACAGGAGAATCTTTTATAGATGCCAATCAATTAATGGGTGATGCAAAGGACTTGCTTACAGGAGTTCTAATGAATTCAGCGGTTGAAGCTTATTTAGCAAAAAGACAGTTAATAGATTATGTTCAAGAGGCAGGCCAATCTACAAGAATTCCATACTTTATGAATAAAAGAGTAATAGTTGATGATGGAATACCTTACGATACGGCAAATAAGATAGGAACAATGTATCTATTCGGTAGTGGTGCAATAGCTTTAGGAAATGGATCACATCCTAATATCATCGAAACAGAAGTGGACAGAAATAAAATGGCTTCTTCAGGAGAAGATTTCTTAATCAATAGGAAAATATTCATTCTTCATCCAAGAGGAGTAAAATGGACTGAAAAGAAAGCATTAGATATATTCCCTACAAATGCCGAAATACAAACAGGAACCAATTGGGAAAGAGTTTATGAACCAAAAGCGGTAAGAATTGTAAAACATAACTTTAAAATAGCATAGTAGGGTGATAGATAATGTTAGAAAACATAAAAATGATTTTAGGCATAGAGGATGATTCTTTAGATAGTAAAATAGAGTATTATATAAAAGGAATCGTCCAGAAGATACTTACTTTCTGTAATTTAAAAGAACTACCTAAGGAGCTAGAAACATTTGTAGAGAATAAAGTAATAAAAATAATGAAAGTGGACATAGGAAATACACTTATTTCATCTGTAGTTGGAGTAAAGTCCATAAAAAGAGGGGATACAGATATACAATTAGGAACAATAGAAGGCAAGAATACAGATGAATTGATAGAACTTACTGATGAAGAAAGAAAGGAGCTTTATTCTTTTAGAAAGCTGAGGTGGTAATATGAGTTTTATTGATAACCTATTATCTCAAATAGATGAAGTTAGTATATTAGAAACAACTTATTGGGATAAATGCACTATAAAGAGATATGGACCTTATAAGAAACCTAATGGAGCTACAGCAACAGGGGAATATCCTGTATATGAAAATATAAAATGTGCAGTATCTAAAAAAAGTACAGGAACTATAATCCAAACAGATACAACAAATCAAGCTAGATATGAGCTATGTTTATTTATAAGACCCGACATAGATATTAAGTTAGGGGATAAGATAGAAGTAACATATCAAAATAATAGAGAAGATAAATTTAAAGCTGGAGAACCTTTTTATTATTCTAGTCACGCTGAAATTCCCTTGATAAAGGAAGGTATAGCATAATGGGTTTTGAAATAGAAGGATTAGATATGTGCATAAAAAACTTAGAAAAAATAAAAGTAAACTTTCCTAAAAAAATAGAACAGTTTATTTTAGAGATAGGAAACAGAATGTTAAGGAAAGTAAAAAAGAAAACACCAGTAGGTCAATATTCAAATGGACAAACAGGAGGGGACTTAAGGCGTAGTTGGGAAGTTGGAAATGTAGTTAGAAATGGAGAAGATTTTTATGTAGAGATATATAATCCACTACACTATGGACCTCATGTTGAATATGGCCATAGAACTAGATTAGGTACTTCAAAAAATCCAAAGTATAAAAGTAAAGGATCTATAGCTTTTGTTCCTGGAGTTTTTATGCTTAAAATAAGTTTAGCAGAAATAGAAAGGGAACTACCTAAACATTTAGAAAAGATTTGGAATAGTATAGATTGGTAGGTGATAAATTGAAATTAGCAGACATAAGAGACAGCGTAGTAAATAAATTAGCCAATAAATACTCAAATATAAATATATATGATGAAAAACAAAAACAGGGCATTATACAGCCCTGTTTCTTTGTTCAATTATTACCTATAACATCAACACGATCAAGTTTTACGTATAACAATAATGTAGCTATGATAAATATACAGTATTTAAATGATAGCACTGATACTTTAGAGTGCTTAAATAAAAAAGATGAATTAGAAGAATTGTTTATAGATTATTTAGAAGTTGCAGGAGAGAAAATAAGCATTTTGGAATCAGAAAGCAATATTGCGTTTGATAGTTTAGGAAGTATATTAACTTACTCAATAACTCTAGACTACTATAAAAAGATTAAGGATTATGAAGAAAGAAAGACAATCAAAGAAGTTAATTTTGAATAGAGGTGAAGAGATGGGTTTACCACAAGTAAATATCACATTTAAGAGTAAAGCATTAAAAACAATTCAACAAGGAGATGTTGGAATATTAGCCTTACTTTTGAAAGACAATGTAGAGAAAGTTACAGAATATAGTATTCAATTATCATCAGATGTTCCTGAAAGTTTAAGCGATATAAATAAAGACTATATACAAAAAGCACTATTAGGAGGTCCTAAAAAAGTCAAAGTTGTAGTTATTTCTGACACTCTAGAAAGCTATTTAGAAGGGCTAAATTATCTTGAAACTATAGATTTTAATGTATTAGCAGTTCCAGGAGCGTTAGACAGTGATATGAGTATTTTGTCAACTTGGGTTAAAGACATGAGAGATAAGAAGAATAGAAAGATATTAGCAGTATTAAAAACTAATGCAGATCATGAAGGAGTTATAAACTTTACAACAGAAGAAATTGAAACAGTAGATGATTTATATACATCAAGTCAATACTCCAGTAGAATAGCTGGGCTTATAGCAGGATTACCTTTAACGATAGCACCAACTTTTCAAGTCTTAAAGGAAGTTATAAGTATTCCTAAATCAACTAAAGAACAAACTGATACTAAAATAAAAAATGGTGAGTTTATACTATATCATGATGGAGAAAAAACAAAGATAGCTAGGGGAGTAACATCATTAACTACTACAACAGAAAATAAAAGTGAAGAATGGAAAAAGATTAAACTAGTTAGAATATACGATAAAATCTATACTGATATAAAGAAAACTATAGAAGATGAGTATGTTGGTAAGGTTCAGAACAGTTATATAAATAAATTATTATTAGTTACTGCAATAAATACTTATCTGGAAGTATTAGAACAGAATGGCATATTAGATCCAGGTAAAAATAAATGCGAAATAGATTTAGTAGCTCAAAAGATGTATTTAAAAACTAAAATGAGAGAAGAAGAATACGAAAGCTTATCTGAACAAGAAATCAAAGAAGCTAATACAGGTGATGTAGTTTTCTTAAAACTAAATATAAAAGCATTAGATGCAATAGAGGATGTCAATATAGACATCTTTATTTAATTTATGGAGGTGTAGAATATGACGTTAAATCCTAATAGAGTTGTCTCAGGAACATTTGGAAGTGTATGGATGGATGGAGAGTATGCAGAAGAATGTTTTGGATTAGAAGCTAGGATAGAGATAAATAAAGAAGAAGTACCTATATGTGGAAGGATAATGCAGGGGCATAAAATGATGGGGGCTTCTGGAACTGGTACGATAAGGTTTCATAAAGTAAATTCACGAATGGCTAAGAAATTAAGTGATGCATTAAAAACAGGATATAATCCAGAAATCGAGATACTAAGCGAATTAAACGACCCTGCAAGTTATGGCGCTGAAAGAGTTCTTATAAAAGGGATAACATTCGATGATCTTACTTTGGCTAACTGGGAGGCTAACGCAAGGGGAGAAATAGAATGTCCTTTTACATTTATGGATTGGGAATACTTAGATACAGTAGACCCTGCATAGAATAAATTTTTATAAATATTGGAGGTAATATAATGAGTGATTTAATAAAAGCATTATTAGAAATAGATAAAAGTAAATTAGTAAGACCTACAAAAAAAGTAAAGGCTAAAAGACTATCTGAATTAGCAGGAAAAGAAGTTATCATAACTGTGCAAGCACTTACACCTAGCGAGGAAAAAGATATAAATGATAAAGCTTTCAAAATAGGAAAGAAAAACAAAATAGACTTTGATACAGAATTAAATAAAAAACTAACTCTAATCAAAGGAATATCTGATCTTAATTTATTAGATAAGGAGCTTCAAAAACACTTTGGGGCTACAAATTCTCATGACTTAATTGATAAGTTATTTTTACCAGGTGAACAGGAAAGTATTTATGAAGCAATAAAGGAATTATCGGGATATGATGAGGATACTATTGAAGAAATAAAAAACTAGTTAAGAGTGATGGTCTTACTGAAATGATGTATTATTACTGGACTAGAAAAGGAGTAAGGCCATCACTCTTTTATAATATGAGAGAGGAAGAAAAGATAGTAATAAGAGCTTTTTATGAGCTAGAAATTGAAGAAATACAAGAAAGAACTAAGAATGGGTTTGTGTGTCCTCAAGTTTTATAAGGTGGTGACAGAATGGCTAAAGAAAAAGAATTAAGAGCTAAGTTATCACTTAAAGATAATTTTAGTAAGTCTATAGATATACAGATTGAAAAGCTTAATAAGTTTCAAAAGAAAGCTGATGAAGTAAATAAAAAGGTAAAAGAACTGGAAAAACAAAAGAAGATAGAAAAAGAGATGAGAATTAAGTTAAAAAGTGAAAGGGTTGATAAAGAGGTTGAAAGGCTTGAAAAGAAATTTCAAGGACTCAAAAGAAAGTTTATTAAGCCCTTGCTTATGAAAGCTCACATACAAGATAAAATCTCTGAAAAAATAGATAAAATTAAAGGTAAAGTTAAAAGCTTATCTAAAAAGCCTATAACTATAGTTACTAAAATAAAAGATAATATAAGCAGAAAATTAGAAAAGATAGAGGCTAAAGCAAAGTTTATCTCAAAACGTTTTGACAAACTAAAGTCTAAAACATTAGATATAAAAGATAAGATTAGTGGAAAGATAGAAAAAATAAAAAGTAAGTTAAAGAGTATAGAAGGAATAAAAAAAGTAGTTATAAAAGGCAAGGATATGGCTAGTGGAGTTATATCTAAAATAGGAAGTGCTATAAAAGGATTAGTAAAAATTGCGGCTGCAGTTGGTGCAGCTATAGGATTAGCATTAGCTAAAGGAATAAAGGATGCAGCAATGTTTGAGCAACAAAACATATCAATGGAGCATTTTGTTAGTGTGAATAATCCTAAAATGAACATCAAAGAAGTACAGAAGAAAACAAGTGAATATGTAAAGTGGTTAGAAAAGAATGCAAATCAAACACCTTTCACAACGAATGAGGTCATGACAGCAGGATCTAGGGCAGTTGGTGTTGCTGGTGGAGATCTAAAAAAGGCTAAGGAATTGGTTAAGCTTTCGGAGGATATGGCTGCACTTACTCCTGGAAAGACTATAATAGATGCTATGGAAGCTTTAGCAGATGCAGATATGGGAGAAATGGAAAGACTTAAAGAATTTTCTTTTAAAGCTTCTAAAGAAGATCTTGATAAAGTAAAGGGAGACTTATTTAAGCTTAAAAATAACAAGGGTATAGGTATAATGGAAATGTTCTCAGGTGGAGCTGAGAAATTTGCTAGTTCAGGAGCAGGGCTATGGTCTACTATACAAGGACAAATTGAAACTATGAATAAGAATGTAGGTGCTCAATTGCTAGAAAAGATAAAACCTCAACTTGAAAATGTAGCTAGTTACTTAGAAACAAACGGAGCAGAAATAGGAGAAAAACTGAGTTCTGGAATAGCAAATGGATTAAATAAATTAACTGAAATAGGTCAAAATCTGCTACCTGTAATAACCCCTGTTTTTGATACCCTAAGATCGTTAGGAGAGCAAATGGCACCAGTATGGGAAAGTATGAAAGAAACATTTGGAACTTTATTTAACTCTTTGGTTGAAAATGCAGCACCATTACTACAACAATTTATAGAGCTTATAACACCTTTATTACAAAAACTTTGGAATAATATATTACAGCCCTTCTTTAGTTGGTTAGCTGAGCAAATGCCAGTTATTAAAAGTGCATTAGCTACTGTATTAGAGTGGTTAGCTCCTAAAATAGAATTTATAATAGATGCAGTAAGCAGGCTAGGCCCTGTTTTTTCACTGGCATGGGATATAATAACGACAGCAATAGAAGCAGCCTGGAATATATTAAATCCTATATTCGATTTAATATGGGATGCATGTACTAAACTAGGAGAAGTATTTCAAACTGTATTTGGAAAAATAGCAGAAGTAGTAAGTAGTGCTTGGGACACAGTTGGACCAATATTAACTAAACTTTCTAAACTATTAGGAGATGTTGTTAGTGGAGTTGGAGACTTTTTAAGTAGTGGAATAGATAAAGTAAGAAACTTCTTTGGTGGCGGAGGTGGAAGCGGAAAATCATCTACGTCTAATAAAACTAAGAAGAAATCTACAGGAATAAGAAATGTACCTCGCGATAATTATCCGGCATTACTTCATAAAGGAGAAGCAGTTGTACCTGCAAGAGAAAATAGAAATAAAGGAACTGGAAATGTGAATATCGCTAAGTTAGCAGATCAAATAGTAGTTAGAGAAGAAGCAGATATAGACAAAATAGCAAATGAATTAGTATCTAAGATAAAAGAAACTAGCTTCAATATGGCATAAGGGGGATGTATATGGAATTTTGGATAACTTTTAATAATAAAGAACACAAACTACAACTTCCTATTCCTCCTTCTGAGTTTGAAATAAGCGAAGGATTAAATAATACAACTGTCAATATTAACGAAATAGGAGAAATAAACTTAATAGGAAATAGGAATTTATCAACTATATCAATATCTAGTTTTTGGCCTAATCAACTGTATTCTTTTTGTCAGTATGCACCAATTATAAAACCATATGAATTTATTAAAACTATAAAAATGTTTAAATCATCAGGAAAGCCTTGTAGGTTAATAATAACTGATACAGATATAAATATACCAGTAACCATAGAAAACTTTACTTATGGAGAAAGAGATGGAACAGGAGATGTGTATTTTACCTTAGAGTTCAAAGAATATAGGTTTATTAATACTAATACCTCGAATTCAACAAGTACAGTTCAAACTACAGTAACTAGAACTGTAGAAAAGGAAATTCCCAAACAATATACAGTTAAAAAAGGAGATACTCTCTGGGCAATATCTAAAACAATATATGGTGATGGTAGTAAGTGGAATATAATAGCTCAAAAGAATAACATCAAAGATCCTAAAAAGTTAGCTATAGGAACAAGGTTGGTGGTTTAGGTGAGAATAATATACGGGAATACGAATGAACAAAAAGACATTACAGAAATAGTAGAAAGAATTACATGGACAGGAGATATAAAGCAAGTATCTAGAAAACTAGAAATAACAATACCAGTCTCATCAACTGATTTCTTTTTTCCTAAAGTGAACTTTGGACTAGGAGTTATAGAAGTTTTACAAATGTTAGACGATAATGGGCAAGAGGTATTTTGGGGATATATTTTTAATCAAAGTAAAGATAATCAAAGTAAAACTTTAGTGGCATATGACCCTTTAGTATATTTAACAAAATCTAAAATGTCTAAGAGCTATAAGAACATTACAGCAGAAGATATAACAAGATCGGTATGTAATCATCTGGGAGTAATTCCAGGTAATATAGCACCAACTAGAATAAATCAAAATCTTCTAGCATTACAGCAAACAGGATATGAAACAATAATGATGGCTTATACTAATGCTTCAAAACAAAACGGTAAAAAATACATGCCTAGAATAAATAAAGGAAAGCTAGATGTTATAGAAAAAGGAACTATTGTTGCAAAGAAGGAGTTAGATAGTAGAGAAGATATCATGAGTTCTCAGTATTCAGAGTCAATAGAAAACATGATAAATCAAATTGTTATAACTGATGATAAAGGAAATGTTATAAACTACTCTAGTAATACTGAATGGATAAAAAATTATGGACTCTTGCAAGAAATATATCAAAAAGAAGATGAAAAAGATCCTAATATAGTAGCTAAAAATATGCTAAATGATATAGAAAGAGAAGCTAGTGTTGAGGCACTAGGATATATGGATTGTATGGCAGGAAATGCTGTTAAGATTAGAGATAGTTCAACTGGGTTAGTTGGGCTTTTTTATATTGACAATGATACACATACTTTTGAAAACGGACAACACACTATGAGTTTAGGTTTAAACTTTGAAAATATTATGGATGAAAAGGAGGACAAAGATGAGAAATAACCCATATTCAGAAATATTAAGCATAATGAGAGAACAAGCAGATGTTAACAATATTAAACCTATAAATTTAGCTACAGTTACATCATCAAGTCCGTTAAAAATAAAAGTTTTAGGGCTAGAAATAGATAGTAGCAATATTTTAATAGGAGATCATATAGAAAAAGAAAAACCATTACTTGTAGGGGATCGTGTTGTTGTAGCCTTAATGTCGGATATGCAGACTTTTACTATTTTAGCTAGGGTGATAAATAGATGAGTATATTTCCTTTCATTGAGCCACCAACAGAAATAGTTACTAAAAGTCAAGAACTTCCATTATTTCGTGAGTATGCATGGGATTTTGAGAAAAATATACCATTAATTTCAGATGGAAAACTTAAAGAATTAGAAGGTAATGAAGCTTTAAAAGTATGGATATATAAGACTTTGAAAACAGAGAGATATAGATATTTAGGATATAGTTGGGACTATGGGCATGAGCTAGATAATATAATTGGAAGTACATTTTCAAAGAAAGCACAAGAGAGCGAAGCTAAAAGATATATACAAGAAGCACTTAGTATAAATCCATATATAAAAGGAGTAAGTGATATTGTAGTTAAATTTGAAGAAGATAAATTATATATAGAACTTACTATTCAAACTATATATGGGGAGGTGGATATCGTTGTTTGAGAATCAAACAGAAGAAGCCATAAAACAGAGAATATTAGATCGCATAGATAATAGTATGAGTAAGATTGAAGGTACATTGACTCATGATGCAATAAGTCCTACT
Source organism: Gottschalkia purinilytica (assembly GCF_001190785.1). NCBI lineage: Bacteria > Bacillati > Bacillota > Tissierellia > Tissierellales > Gottschalkiaceae > Gottschalkia > Gottschalkia purinilytica. Next base: position 18,758 of record NZ_LGSS01000022.1, read on the forward strand.
TCTATAGAACTAGCACAGACATATATAAATCTTGACTATATTGCAAATAAACTAGATATAGATAGTTTAGAAGGGGCAGAACTAGAACAAAGGATAAAAGAACGAACAGGAATAGAAAGAAAACCTGCAACAAAAGCGACTACAAATGTAGTTATACATGGAAGTGTAGGGGCAGAAATAAGAAAAGGGGATATTGTAGGAAGCAACTCTGTTAACTTTATTTCTCTTGAAAATAAGACTATAGGAGAAGAAGGATACACAAATGTCAACATTGAATGCGAAAGGTTTGGAACAGTAGGTAATGTTCCTACCGGTGCTATAAACTTCTTTCCCATTTCTATACCTGGGTTAAGTTCGGTAAATAATCCTGATCCTGTCACAAATGGTTATGATGCTGAAAGTGATAAAAGTCTATTAGAAAGATATTATGCAAAAGTTAGGACTCCAGCAACTAGTGGTAATAGACATCATTATGCAAACTGGGCTAAAGAAGTAATAGGAGTAGGGGAAGTAAAGATTATACCACTTTGGAATGGAAATGGCACAGTAAAAATAGTTATAGTAAATCAAAATAAAATGGTAGCAGATGATGAACTTATTCAAAGAGTGTTTAATTATATAGAAGATGTAAGGCCTATAGGAGCTACAATAACAGTAACAAGTGCTACTCCTCAGAGTATAGATATAGACTCAATAGTAACATTATCACAAGGATATCAATTGAATGATGTATTAAATAAATTCAAAGAAAAGGTGGAGAGCTATAGAAAGGATGTAGCGTTGAAAGATAACTATATTAGTTATGCAGCTATAGGAAATATTCTTTTTAATATAGAAGGAGTATTGGATTATAAAGATTTAAAATTAAACAATAAAATGGAAAGTATCGTACTTGGAGAAGAAGAAGTTCCAATTATAAATTCTGTTAATCTGGCGGTGATGTAATGGTAGAATCACAGAAAATTAATGAATTTATACCAAATTTAATGAAGTATACACATAAAGATTATTTGAACTCTAAATATATGACCCAGTTGCAAAATGGTATAGCTAAAGAATTTGGAATGATTGCTTATTATATTGAAGATATATATAAGCAATTTTTTATAGATACTGCAACATGGGGACTAAGTGTCTATGAAAAAGAACTAGGATTACAAAGTAATTCAAGTTTATCTTATGAAGAAAGAAGAGAGATAATTAAAGCTAAGCTTAGAGGAGCAGGCACCGCAACAAAACAAATGATAAAAGATACGGCAGAAGCTTTTAGTGGCGGACAAGTTGAGATAATAGAACATTCTAATAAATATTATATTGAAATACATTTTATAGGAACTATAGGAATACCAAAGAATATGAAATCTTTTGAAAATATGATAAATGAAATAATTCCTGCTCATTTAGGCTATAATTTCAAATTTAGATTTATCACATGGGGAATGATGAAAGATGCAAGCTTAATATGGAATGACTTAACTACAAAAACTTGGGAACAAGCTAGAACACTAAATCTAGAAAGTGGTGAATGAAAATGAAAGAAACTACTAATTTAAAGTTAAAACTACCTGAACAGACTGACTATGTTAATGTTCAAGATTTAAATGACAACTTCACTAAAATAGATGAAGAACTAAACAAAAAGGCTACGGACATAACTGAAAAAGTAGTAAATGACCATGTTAACAATAGTAATATACATGTCACTCAATCGGATAAGACATTATGGAATAACAAGTTAGATGCTTCTAAATATACCGCTTCTGATATACTTAACAAGGTTAAGACGGTGGATGGAAAAGGATCGGGACTTGATGCTGATTTGTTACAAGGGAAGACGATAGAGCAGATGCGAGAGCAAGCATTGCAATTCGAATTACCTAATTTGTACGAAGAAGGGTTATCGCACAACTATGTTTGTATTGGGATTCATAATGATCGTGCATATTTGTTATCTAGTAGTCAGAAATCATTGTGTAGGTTCACTTTATCAAGTGGCTCTTTTGGGGAGGTAAGTATACTTCCTGCACCATTTTATGGGAATGGGGATGATGCTGTACTTGATACAGGATCAGGAAATCATATTGTAGCGGGATATATAACTCAGTCTGGATATATAATATTAGTTGGAATTGACTTGAGTGCTTATACAATAGATATATATAGATTAAATAAGGATAATGCTTGGGTAAAGACATACTCTACTCCTATTCCTGTCACACGATATAGCACTAATAGATATTCAGTAAAGATAATACAGCCTCATTATGTTTCTTCTGATGAAGTATTTGTTGCTGTTGCAATAAATGATGCTGATTATACTAATAGGAATCATCACGTTGCATGCTACATATTTAGTCTTAGTGAACGTGATATTATTAGGAAGTACTCTGATTTAATTTCTTTTGATTTTGGCCCTTATATTGCTACTCGGTTATCGGCAGTATTATGTTTGCCAAGTTATGTTTCAGTAAGCTACTTCCCAACTATGCATTTTTATTTTAACAGTAGTGACAGGCAGGGTGGTATACATGCATATCGTTTAGTAAAAGATAAGCTTGAAAAACCAAATGCAAGCGATGTACTTAATTGGCCTCATGGTCTTATCTCATCAAATGGTACGGTGGTAAGAATTGTTGATGTAGACCAAACTTCAAAAAAACTATGTTTTACAGTATCTTCTTCATCATTCAACGGTGATACAAGCATCAGAACGCGAGTTTTAATGGATACTACTTCAAAAACCTATAAAGAGTTGACCCCTATAGGCAAATTCAGCTTTGATAGAACAAATTCAGCTTGTTATTGTATGGTTATCACGGCGATGGATAGCAATGTACAGGGTAGTACTCGAACACGATTTTGGAAACTTAACATTTAGGGATGTGAATAGCATGCAAGGAATGAAAAGTGAAATTAAGCAGGTGAAAGATATTTTTGTTATATATATCGAATGTGATGACGGATTTAAAATGCAACAAGATATTGACTATGAGCAAGGTGGTTCTATTTACACAAGGGAAAGAGCAGAAGAGTTGCTTAATAAAATAATACAAGAAATTATAATACCACGTTATAAAAAAGTACCTATTATTAATTCAGTTGATATCACAAGTGCAGATATCAGAAAGGAAGACTTGCACTTATCTTATGCAATAGCTAAAACTTATGAAGGAGGAAATGATATGAATACAATTTATGATTATATGATTCCTGTTTATGGAATTCTAGTGAAAGGAAATCTTTATAACTTAGAAGAGGTACAAGGTTCTGAAAAAGATGTAGTACCAGAAGCTTACAGAGTAGAAGTTGCTAAGTATTTAGCACAGCAAGTAAACTAGAATATTTTATTAAAACGTAAGACCAAAGAGGGTCTTTTTTTATTTTAAGAAATGAGGTGTGAGATGGAACAACAAATTATAAAAGTAGCATTAAGTCAGGGATTATGGGCAGTATTATTCGTATTTATGTTATTTTATGTACTAAGAGAAAACAGTAAAAGAGAAGAAAATTACCAAGACATAATAAAAGAATTATCTGAGAAATTCAACATAGTTGAAGATGTAAAAGAAGATGTTAGAGAAATAAAGAAAAAGATATTTCATTAGTAACTTAAAGATAGCTTAAAGCACTCGTATATGGATTATGAGGGCTTTTTATTTTTTATAAGGAGGTTTTGTTCATGGCAAAAGTATTCCTAGATCCAGGACATGGCGGTAAAGATCCTGGAGCAGTGGGACAAGGACTACAGGAAAAAGACATAGCCTTATCAGTAACATTAAAGGTAGGTCAAATACTTAAAAATCACGGAGTAGATGTATATTATTCTAGAACTACAGATAAGTACGTAGAGCTGTCAGACAGAGCTAGAATGGCCAATAATCTAAATACTGATATATTTATTTCAATCCATTGCAATTCTTTTAATGGAAGTGCTAAAGGAGTAGAGACATATAGTTATCCAGGAAGTACAACAGGTGCTAAACTAGCAGGTTCTATCCAAAACAGTATAATTGCCGATAAGGTATATACTCTAAATAGAGGAACTAAAACAGCTAATTTTGCAGTGTTAAGACAAACAACAATGGTCGCCACATTAGTAGAAACAGCTTTTATAGATAATGTTGAAGATGCTAATATACTAAGAAATAGACAAAACGATTTAGCTATAGCAATATCAAAAGGAATCTTAGGTTATCTTGGAATTAAATATAATGGAGGTAATAAGGTGTCAGAACATTGGGGAGCAGTAATAAAAAGAGAGTTAGAATCACACGGAGTGGTTATACATGAAGAAAGATTTAATGATAACATCACAAGAGCAGAAAGTATGGCTTTAGCATTACAAGTCATTAAGGCCATAAAGGGGATAAAGTAACATGTTTGATTTCATAATATTAAATATTAACTCAATTGTATTAGTGCTATTATTAACAATAGTGCTTTTTTATTTATTTAAGAAAGGTAAGGATAGATTAGCAAAAAAGA
>NZ_LGSS01000023.1 GCF_001190785.1 Gottschalkia purinilytica
TGCCTTACAAGCAGGGGGTCACAGGTTCGAGCCCTGTCGCGCCCACCATAATGAAATATAAAAAATATATGGCCTGGTAGTTCAGTTGGTTAGAATGCCAGCCTGTCACGCTGGAGGTCGAGGGTTCGAGTCCCTTCCAGGTCGCCATATATGCTGGTGTGGCTCAATTGGTAGAGCAACTGACTTGTAATCAGTAGGTTGGGGGTTCGAGTCCTCTCACCAGCTCCATAAAATATATTAAGGAGGAGTTCCCGAGTTGGCCAAAGGGGACGGACTGTAAATCCGTTAGCTTTGCTTTCACTGGTTCGAATCCAGTCTCCTCCACCAAAATAATTATGCGGGTGTAGCTCAGTGGTAGAGCCCTGGCCTTCCAAGCCAGTTGCGAGGGTTCGATTCCCTTCACCCGCTCCATTAAATTTAGACTATTGTTTGCGCCTGTAGCTCAGTAGGATAGAGCAACGGACTTCTAATCCGTGTGCCGGGGGTTCGAATCCTCCCAGGCGCGCCAAATGATGGGGTATCGCCAAGTCGGTAAGGCACCAGACTTTGACTCTGGCATTCGTAGGTTCGAGTCCTGCTACCCCAGCCATGAATATGACCCATTAGCTCAGTCGGTAGAGCACCTGACTTTTAATCAGGGTGTCCTGCGTTCGAGTCGCAGATGGGTCACCAAATACGGAGGGGTACCGAAGTGGTCATAACGGGGCGGTCTTGAAAACCGTTAGGGTGCAAGCCCACGTGGGTTCGAATCCCACCCCCTCCGCCAATAAAATAATTGTTATAGAAATCCAGTGATTATGGCAGAAGGGAAACACCTGTATCCATACCGAACACAGAAGTTAAGCCTTCTAACGCCGATGATACTTAGGTGGAAGCACCTTGGGAAAGTAGGACGTCGCTGGGTTATTTTATTTTTTGTATTTTTTGTTTGATTTTCTATTATTAAGCCTTTTTTTAGTATTTTTATTTGTTTCTTTAAGGCTATTTAGATTTTCAGAATTAATAAACTGATGATTGAAAGATTCTTCCGATAATGCATCAAAGGTATATCCTGATGATTTTAATTTCTTAATTATTTTAGGTAATGCTTCCAAAGTGTTATTTTTAGAGTCTGAATCATGAAATAAAATAATTGATTTGTTATATGTGTTTATCCACTTTAAGACGTTTGACTCTATTTCAGTACGTGAAATATCACTTCTTGATGCATCATCACTACTTACATTCCAATCAAAGTATACAAAACCTTCATTTTTTAGATTTGCTAAAATATTTTTTAGTGTGTCTTTGCTAACAAATGAATTATTAGAGCCACCAGGAAATCTTATTAATTTTGTATCTACGTTTGTAGCACTTTGTATTATCCATCGTGTTCTATATAATTCGTTTATGAAGTTATTAGGAGAATCATATAAGTATTTATAATCATGAGAATAAGTATGATTTCCTATAGAATGACCCTCATCTACAATTCTTTTTAGGATATCTTTATTTTCTTCACCTTTTTTTCCTATAATGAAGAATGTGGCTTTTATATTTTCTCTTTTTAAGATATCTAGAATTTTGGGGGTTATATTCTTACTTGGACCATCATCAAAAGTTAAGTATATTACTTTATTAGAATCTTTATTTATATCATTGTTTTTATCTTTTGATTTTTTTTCAACTTTATTTGAATTAGTAGTAGTATTATTTTCTTTAGCTTTCTTTTTGTTGAAGCTATTAATAAATCGTGTTATTTTTTCTACTGAATATATTAAGGGATTATAACTACTATTTTTCAAATTATGTTTTTTTTCACATAAGGTATATTTATCAGAATTTAAATCTCTGTAAAGATTATTATTGTATTTTTCAGCAAAACTGCCAAAAGAAATCAATATTATCATTATTAAACTAATGAAGAAAGGTTTTAAATATTTATATATGCTCACGAAAATATCCTCCTTATACAATTAAAATAAGATATGAAATAAGAAGAGTTTTTTATTATAACTAAAATAATACTTTAATATTATATGATAAAGTTAAAATTTTGCTATAGAACAGACATTTATAATGAAGTTTTAAAATAATACTATAGCTATTTATATAATATATTTTTAAAAATGCTTTGAAAAATCGCAATTATTAAAGTAGTGATTTGAAAATATCTAACTATTATAGGTATATTATATTTGCTTAAGTATATGAATAGTAAAAATATAATATTTGTTATTAATAAAAGACAAAGTATACGTCATAGATTAGTTAATAAGGGAGGGAGGAGATATATGAAAAGAGATTTAAGTTGGATAGAACTAGCTAGTGTATATATAGGGACGGTAATAGGAGCAGGATTTGCCACAGGGCAAGAAGTTCTTCAATTTTTTGGAGTACATGGATATAAAGGCATAATGGGTGTAATAATATCTACTATTTTATTTTCCATATTAGGTGCTTTAATTCTACTGAAAGTTTTTAAAGATAAACATTTAAGCTATCAGGAAATTATAAGACCTGTATTTGGGAATAGGATAGGATTGTTTGTTGAACTTATTATGTGTTCATATTTGTTTATAGGATTTTGTATAATGTTAGCTGGAAGTGGAGTAATAGTTAAAGAGCAGTTAGGCGTATCAATTGATGTAGGAATATATATAATGGCAGTATGTACATTAGTTACTATCTTGTTTAGTGTAAAAGGTATATCTATTGTTAACACCATACTTGTGCCGATATTATTATTAGGAATATTTATAGTAGGGGGGTCTGTAGTACTAAAAGAAGGATTAAATTTGAATAATTTTATGAATCCTCCTATTAAAGAAAATTGGCTTAAGTCATCAATATTATATGTAAGCTATAACACTATATCTTCAATAGTAGTACTAGGATCGATGTTATCTATAATAAAAACTAAAAAGTCTGCTATAAAAGGTGGTATATTTGGAGGAATAGGATTAGGTGTAATGGCTACATTTATATTACTGCCAATCTTGATACTTTATAAAGACATATATAGATTAGAAGTACCTATGCTTAGAATATCTCAATACTTAGGATCAAAAGGAGTTGCAATCTATAGCATTATACTTTGGTGTGCTATGTTCACAACAGCAATAGCTAATGGATTTGGATGTATAAGTAGGATTTGTGACTTATTTAGATTGAATGAGAAAATTACATCTATAGTATTTTGTATAGTGACTATTCCTTTAGCTAAAGCGGGTTTTTCAAATCTAGTATCTACTTTTTATCCGTTGTTTGGATACATAGCTACAGTAATATTAGCTTTGTTTATTTTAATCTCAATATTTAAAAAGCTGAAAAAATCATTTAAGTATATTATAGATATACATGATTAATTACTTCATAATAAAATTAGAAATCACTACTATAAGCTATGTATTAGTAGTGATTTCTATTATAATATATAATTAAGTTAATATATGTTTCATAATGAAACTTAAAATAAGTACATGCTTTAAATTAAAATATAATATAAATGAAAGAAGGAAATTTGATTATATAGGAGAATTATAGAAAGTTTAAGGAGGGATTATATTTGGAGTCTAATGAAAAAACAGAAGGAAATATAAAAAAGAAGCAAACCGGATTTATAATTTTATTCATAGTTGTTATGTTGACTAGTCTAATTATAAAAGAGAAAGGATTACATATATTTAATGAAGGAAATAAAAAGTTAAAGCTATCAAAAGAGCTCAATATTATATTAGAAGATAAATCACAGGTTAAGTTATACGATGAAGGATTTACAATTAGTAATGACAAATATATAACTAACTATAACTTAGATGGTGAAAAAACTTGGTCAGAAGCTATATCATATAAAAATGGACTAGCTTTATTAGGTAAAAACAATACATACTTAGGGGACTTGGAAAGTGGAAAAATTGTAGCTATAAATAATAAAGGTGAAAAGATATGGACATATGAAACTCATAATCCCATACATATGATAACCAATAGAAAAGATTATTTAATTATATTTTCTAAGATTAATAGAGATATAAGAAAAGTGCATATAATTAATCAAGATGGAAAAGAAATATTTTCAAGACAAGAAAGCAAAAAAGAATTTTTAGCTGCAAATGTTTCTCCTAATGGAAAAGGATTTGCGGTATCTTCAATAGACTTAGACAAAGTAGTGCTTAAAGGAGTAGTAACTTATTTTAGAGAAGACAATTCTAATTCATTAGAAAAGGAATTTGAAAGAGAAACTGTATATGATATATTATTTATTAATAATAATAAAATATTATTAATAATGGAAAAGAGATTAGTTTGCATAGATGATGAAGGAAATATCATTTGGAAAAAGAACTTATCAAATTCTATAAGAGATTTAGCAGTTTTAAAAAATAATAATATAGCTATTTTATATGATGAAGATACTTCAAAGCTAGAGATATTACATGCTGAAGGTGACACTGAATATAAAAAATCTTTTAAATCACAGTATAAAGATATTATTACAGATGAAAATAAAATCTTTTTGGTAGGAGAAAAAAATATAACAGGAATTAATAAGAATAACATATTTTTAGAATATAGATCTAGGGAAAAAATAAAAAAAGTAGATAAAATTGATGAAAAGGTATTTATATTTGATGAACAAAAAGTTAAAATCATGGATATAGTGAATAGATAACAAATGATAAGGAGTGTGATAAAGTGAACTGGATAGATGCTGTAGTAATAGCTATACTAGCTTATAACGTGCTGATGGGATTAAGTAGAGGTTTTGTAGTTTCAGTTTTAAGTTTATTAAGCTTCTTTGTATCTTATATTGTAGCTAAATCCTATGCGCCTGCATTAACTCAATTATTGCAAGATAATACTAACTTATTTTCAAAACTTAGCGAAGTTGTAGCAAAGAGTGTAAATGGTGTACAGAACGCAAATGTAAATTCTCTTTTGGATGGATACAAAGTAACTGAGACAGTTTCAAATTCAGGTGGAAATACACTAGCTCAAATATTAACTAGTGTAATAGTTGGGGCTGTAAGCTTTATTATTATATATGCTTTAGCAAAAGGATTGTTTTCATTTGCTATAAGAGTGATAAACAGAGGTGTCCAGTTCCCAATTCTAAAGCAAGCAAATGGAGTATTAGGACTTGCTTTTGGAACAGTAAAAGGATTACTAATATTATATCTACTATTCGCTATTGTTACACCATTAGTAGTTATTTTCACAAATAGTGCAATATCTCAAAGTATATTTAATTCTAAAATAGGATATTTTTTCTATGAACATAATATACTATTAGATTACTTAAAAGGAACTGTAATATAAAATAAACTGGCTTTTTAGCCAGTTTATTTTATTTCTATTATTTATCTTTCTTTAAAAGATCTATAGCCTCCATAGTAGTTATTTCTCCAGAACTTAATTTAGAAGCAATATCTTTTTTGTTAGATTTTGACTCATCTTTATAGCCTAACGATTCTATAATATTTTCTAATTTATTTCTGATAGTAGGATAAGATAATCCCATTTCTTTTTCTATTTCTTTTAGATTACCCTTGTTTTTAATAAAAATTTCTAAAAAATTTTTTTCTTCACTATTTAACTGGCAAAACTTACATAAGTAAAAACTACCTTCAATAGTAGTATCACAATACTCACAATGAAGTTTAGTAATAGTTATTTTATTACTACATATGGGGCACTTTCCTATAGTTTCTTTCTCCAATATATCACCTTCTCTATATATTCCAAAATAATACTTATATTATATTATCAATATTTTTAAATTAAATATTCGTTATTATGAGATTTATATTTAATTTATTAATATTACGTTTTGTACCTTAGCGTTATACTTATACTAATTTACTCGTAAAAATAATTAAAAACATATATATTTATACTAGTTATAGCATTTATACATTGTTATTTGCGATATATAATAACTATAAAAGTATAAACTATATAATTAAGATGTACAGATAAAGTTCAATTGCCATAAATGTTCAGAGTTAGCATGAAATAATTAGTTATATTACATACTATATTAAGATATTAATATAGAAAATATTTATTTACTATAATATAATATAGATAACTTCTATATATATATTTTCCAACTGTTAAGATTAAACTAGTATACTATATTTATAATAGTTATATATGATTTTTTGTATATTTATATATAGAGGAGGATTTTTACTATGAGAAAAGAGATAGATGCTAGAAAACAAGACTGTCCAAGACCAGTTATAATGACTAAAAAGGTTTTGGATGAGTTATCAGAAGGATTAGTAACTACTATAGTTGATAATGAAATAGCAAAAGAAAATGTTTCAAAGTTAGCTCAAAGTTTAGGTCTTAACTATGAAGTTGAAGAAAAGGATAATGATTTCCATATTCATATTAAAAAAGGCAGTAATGACATAAGTATAAAAAGTGAAAATGAAATACCTAATATTGAAATAGGCAATAAGAATACAGTAATATTATTTGGAAAAGATAAAATTGGACATGGAAATGATGAGCTAGGAAAAGTGCTAATAAAAGGATTTATATATACACTTACAGAAGTAGATGAACTTCCATCAACTTTATTATTTCTAAATGCAGGAGTTAAATTAACAACCGAAGGATCAGAAGTTATAGAAGACCTTAAAAAACTAGAGGAAAAGGGAGTAGAAATACTTTCTTGTGGAACTTGCTTAGACTATTATAGTTTAAAAGAACAACTATTAGTAGGTGGAGTAACAAATATGTATACTATAGTTGAAAAGATGAAAGAATCATCAAACACAATAACACTATAGAGAAAGAAGGATTGTAGTGAGAGAAGAAAAATTCTATGTAATATCATTTGATTCTACACATCATGCAATAAAAGGAGAAAAGATATTAAAAGATTCAGGATACAATATCAGAGTTATACCAACTCCAAGAGAAGTAACAGCTAGTTGTGGACTTTCAATAAAATTTGACAAAAAAGATTTAGAAAAAGTACAAACGATTATAGGCAAAAATGAACTATCTATAAAAGGTATATTTGAAATAGGTAAATATGAAAAAGGTAGACTCGCTAATAAAATCGACTAGTTGGTGGTGATAGACTTGGAAACAGTATTTAATCAAGTGGCAGGATGGTTCTCAGAAGGAGGGCCGCAATTAACTCTTATAGAAAAGGTAGCTAAATCTATTATAATACTAATATTAGTTAATATTTCAATAAAAATTTGTTACAAGTTTATAGACAACTTTTTTAATGGACAAAAGAAACTGAAGTTTGGAATGGCTGATAGAAAAGCAGATACACTATCAATCATATTGAAAAGTTTAATCAAGTATATTATATATTTTATTGGTATATTACCTATATTAGAGCAGTTTGGAATACAGACTAAGTCTATACTTGCTACAGCTGGAGTTGGGGGTCTTGCAATAGGTTTTGGAGCTAAGAGCTTAGTGGAAGATATTATATCAGGATTTTTTATACTTTTTGAAGATCAATACGCAGTAGGAGACTATATACAAACAGGAAGTTTTGATGGTGTGGTAGAAGAATTAGGATTAAGAGTTACTAAGCTAAGAGCTTTTTCAGGAGATCTTCATATAATACCTAATGGTAACATACAGACAGTAACTAATAGAAGTAGAGGCAATATGCGAGCTTGGGTTGATGTAAGAATTCCTTATAGTGAAAGTATAGACAAAGCTATAGGGGTACTTGAAGAAGTCTCAAAATTAATGGCTAAAAAACATAAGAATATAACTCATGGGCCTACTGTTTTAGGAGTTACAAATTTAGGTCCTGAAGACGTTGTACTTTCTTTATATGCAATGACTAAACCTATGGATCAGTGGGAAATAGAAAGAAGCCTTAAAAAGAACGTTAAAGAGGCTTTTGAAAAAGAAGGAATATCAATAAATAATGTTAAGAGATTTGTTGTAGAATCTAGTGAAGCCCACAATGAGTAATAAAATTACTTGATAAATAAAGTTGAAAAATATAAAATATTATTATGAGTAAAGTAAAAGCTACTTCATCTATCTTTAATGAGTCGGGATAGAAGTAGCTTTTATTTATAGCTGAAACGGAGGTATGATTGTTGTGATTGATAAGTTTAATATTGGAGATGTAGTACAATTAAAGAAAGTTCACCCATGTGGGGAAAACAAGTGGGAAGTTATGAGAACAGGTGTAGACTTTAGAATAAAATGTCTTGGTTGTGAAAGACAGGTATGGTTAGCAAGAAGAGAGTTTATAAGAAGGGTAAAAAAGGTCATTAGTACGTCTAGTGATGATAGTATAAAAAAATAAAAAATTTTTAAAGTAAAATTACAGACTATTCTTACAATATTTTTTAAAGACTGAAGGGGGCGTGTCTAAGTGACACTAAAATATGCAAATCGTATGAAAGGGATAAGAGCTTCAGAAATTCGTGAGATATTAAAGCTTACACAAAAAGCTGAGGTTATTTCATTTGCAGGAGGACTTCCAGCTCCAGAATTATTTCCAATAGACGCTATAAAAGAAATAAGTAGAGAAGTGTTGGAAGAACATGGGGAGAAGGCGTTGCAATATGCTACAACTGAAGGATATTTACCTCTTAGAAAACAAATAACTGAGAGAATGACTAAGTTTGGAATAAATACTAATGCAGATAATATTCTTATCACTAATGGATCACAACAAGGTCTTGACTTTGCAGGTAAGATTTTTCTAGATCCTGATGATGTAGTTTTATGTGAGAATCCTAGTTATTTAGGAGCAATAAATGCATTCAAAGCTTATGAAGCTAAATTTATAGAGGTTCCTACAGATGATGAAGGTATGATAATATCAGAACTTGAAGAAATAGTAAAAACCACAGATAAGATAAAACTTATATATGTAGTACCTGATTTTCAAAATCCAACAGGAAGAACATGGTCGATAGAAAGAAGGAAAGGTCTAATCGAAATTGCTAATAAATATGATCTTATAATAATAGAAGATAATCCTTATGGAGAGTTGAGATTCGAAGGTGAAATACCACCTTCTGTTAAATCTTTCGATGTAGAGGGTAGAGTTGTTTTTTTAGGAACATTTTCAAAAACATTTTGTCCTGGATTTAGATTAGCGTGGACGTGTGCTAGTGAAGAAATTTTATCAAAATTTATTTTGGTAAAACAGAGTTCAGATTTACAGGCAAGTACCATCTCTCAAATGGAACTTTCTAAGTTTATAAATAAGTATGATTTAGATAAGCATGTAGAAAAAATAAAAAGTGTGTATAGAAGAAGAAGAGATATAATGATGAAGACCATGAAAGAAGAATTTCCAGATGAAGTTAAGTTTACTTATCCAGAAGGTGGTCTATTTACTTGGGTAGAACTACCTGAACATATAAACAGCAGAGATTTAGCGATAAAAGCTATAGATAATAATGTAGCATTTGTTCCTGGTGATCCATTCTATCCAAATGGAGGTAAGTTTAATAATTTCAGACTTAACTATTCAAATATGAATGAAGATAGGATAGTAGAAGGAATTAAGAGATTAGCTAAGGCTATAAAAGAAATGTTGTAAAAATATATTAAAATTTTGGAAAATGTCAATACTATGATTGCCAAAATAAAAATTAAATGATATAATACTATGATGTAATGTATTCCTTGCTCTATATATAAATAGAGCCGTTAAGTCCAAAAGGAGGTGAACGATATGAAAAAATACGAAGGAGTATTTATTTTTGCGCCAGATATGGCAGAAGAAACAAGAAATAATGTAATCGACAGATTAAAAAGTATCATAGAAGGAGAAGGATCTCTTTCAAACATAGATGACTGGGGAAGCAGAAAGCTTGCTTATGAAATCGATGATTATAAAGAAGGATACTATACATTATTAAAATTTGAATCAAACGGAGAGATTGTTAAGGAACTTGACAGAATCTGTAAGATAACTGATGGTGTTATAAGACACATGATCGTTAGAGAAGAAGAAAAATAATATCGGCCGTTACGGGGGTGTTTTTTTTGAATAGTGTAGTTTTAATTGGAAGATTAACAAGAGACCCAGAACTTAGATATTTGCCTAATGGAGGTACAGCAGTATCAACTTTTTCTATAGCAATTGACAAAGAATTGTCTAGAGAGAAAAAGCAAGAAATGGAAAGTAAAGGTCAACCTACTGCTGATTTTATAAACATAGTAGTATGGGGGAAACAAGGAGAGAACTGTGCTAATTACTTAGGTAAGGGAAGGTTAGTTGCTATTCAAGGAAGAATACAGTCAAGAAGTTATGATGCGGCTGACGGATCTAAAAGATATATAACTGAAGTTGTTGCAGATAGAGTACAATTTCTTGATTGGGGAGACAATAAATCAGGAAATACAGATAGATCTACACAATCGAATGATTTTATAACTACAGATGGTTTTCATCCAGTAGATGACGATGATATTCCATTCTAGAAGGAGGGTTAGGAATGGCTGGAGGAAGAAAATTCAGAACTAGAAAAAGAGTTTGTAGCTTTTGTGCTGATAAAGGACAAGAAATTAGCTACAAAGATGTAAATAAGCTTAAGAAGTATGTAACTGAAAGAGGAAAGATTCTTCCAAGAAGAATTTCAGGTAACTGTGCAATACATCAACGTCAATTAACTACAGCTATCAAGAGAGCAAGACAAATTGCAATCTTACCATATACAGCAGACTAGTAGAACGAATATATCTTGAATATAAATTGAAAAATAGGAAGAGTATACTATGTAAGATACTCTTCCTATTTTTTAATTTATCTCTTATCATTTTTATGTCAAGAATACTCCCACCTCTTTAGATGGGGGATGAATTGACATTTGGCGATAGGCAAGTATTGAAAAACACCTTAGTATATGACATTATTGTATATATAATAAATATTCTTAAGGATGATGAAATAATGTATCTAACAACTGTTAATAGACTTAGATTGAACCAAAATGAATTTAATAAATGAATTATGTTGGTTATCTAAAAACTTGTATAATTCTACTTTGTATGAAGTAAGACAACATTATTTCAACACTAGTGAGTTTTTAAAATATACAAATGAATAAAATAATTAAGATAAAATATATAATTTGTTATAATGATATATAGGGTTAAAAAAAGGGGGATTACTAATGTCAACAAATAAAAAGAGTATAGATATAACAAGAAATGTAAAAATAATTGAGTGGCTAAAAAGTGAGCTTTTAACTGCTATTGCCTCACTTTATGAAATATTTGTAAAAGGAGTTCAGAATAGCCAAGAGGTAGTATTAGATATAATATCAAATATAATATTAGTTACATATTTGTTAGGTAAAAGATTGGGACTTTCTTTTGAAAGTATAGATGCTAAAATAGAAGACAAAGCTAAGCTTGGTATGATTGAGGAACATAATATAGAAAAATGGTATGGAGATTTAGGAAACCTATTACAACATTTTAAAAGTAGAAGATAGAGGTGAAAAGTTTGGATAAAAATAAATCAAATTCTGCTATAGAGTTAATAATTACTATCATAATAACTTCAATGCTAACTATATTAGGACTGTATGTTTCACCACTTATTTTAATTTTTTATCCTGTGCTTCATATAGTTCTTGGTGTAAAGCAAGGAATGAAGTATACATTATTATCAATTGTTACATCAAGTATAATAGCAGGATTTTCATCGAGTTACTTAGATGGATTGTATATATTTACTTGCTATGGATTATTAGGGATAGCGTTAACCTATATGATAAGTAAAGAAAAGACAGCTACTAAGACTATAGCTGTAGGAAGTATAGTATATTTAGTATGTATTGCTCTCTATGTGATTTTATCAAAAGAGCTTATAAATTATGATATTATAGGTGAATTTAGTAAAGCTATAAAAGAGAGTGTAACGATGCAAGTTCAATCACTTAAAAATAGTGGATTATCTAATTATGAAATATCTCAGGCCTCTATGATTTTAGAGGATGTGGTTAGCTATATACTTATAGTTATACCATCATTTATGATTTTAACTTCTGTATTTGTTACTTATATAAGTTACTTAATTTCTACTCATCTAATTAACAAAAAACAAATAAAAGATGTATATGTTCCTAAATTTATGTACTTTAAGCTTCCAGACAATTTTATTGTAGGAGTAATAATATTGCTTTTATTATCTTCTATTACAATATATTTTGAGTTTTTATACTATGAAGGTATATTCATGAATATTATTATACTAATATTCTTAGGACTTTTCGTACAAGGACTTTCATTAACTACGTATATACTTAATAAAAGTAATATGAGTAAAGTAATAAAGTATATATTATTAGTTCTCATAGTAATAAATGTATTTTCTAGTATAATAGTTGCTATAGTTGGACTTCTAGATGTATTTTTTGACTTTAGAAAGCTTAAGAAGGCTTAAGAAAATCCTTAGGAGGATAGTTATGACCAATAAAAAATTATTTAAATTTCTTACTCCTGATTCAAAGGTATATCTTTGGATAATAGGAATACTCATAGGGATTATAGCTATATATGAGCCTAGAATTGCTATATTTGGACTCTTAGTACTAGGATACTTGATATATTATCATTGGAAAAACTTACACTTAAGGAGAGTAGAATGGACAAAGTATATAGAAGGATTAACAAGTGAGATAGATTCTGTTACGAAATATGCCATAAACAATATGCCTATACCGCTTGTAATGCTAAAACTAGATGGAACTATAAATTGGTATAATCCAAAGTTTTTAGAAATGACTGAGTTTCTAGATGTATTAGATAAAAATATAAGTGATATAATTCCAAATTTAGATGTAGATGATATAAAGATAGAAAATGAAAGTTCTATTATAAAGGTAACATTTAAAGAGAAAAATTACGATGTATTATATAATATAGTAGATATTTCTAATGCTTTAGAAAATAAAAGAAAATATACGATAATGCTTTATTGGATAGACAATACAGAATTATACAATATTAAAACAAAATATAATAATGAAAAAACTAATATTTGTTTAACTCATATTGATAACTATGAAGAAGTAATAACGACTACTGATGAATCTATTAGACCATTAATATTAGCAGAGATAGACAAAAAGCTAAATACACTAGCATCAAGACTTAATGGATTCGTTAGAAAAACAGATAACGATAAATACTTGATAGCTTTTGAAAATAGATTTTTAAGCTTTTTAGAAAATAGAAAGTTCTATATATTAGATGAAACCAGAGAGTTAGATTTAGGGAACAAGATACCAGTCACTTTAAGTATGGGAGTAGGAGTAAACGGAAAGTCTATTGCTGAAACTTACGAATATGCTAAAGGTGCTATAGATATAGCCTTAGGTAGAGGTGGAGATCAGGCTGTTATAAAAGACATAGATAAATTAAGCTTTTACGGTGGAAAAAGTAAAGCTGTAGAAAAAAGGACAAAAGTAAAAGCTAGAGTCATTGCACATGCTTTAAGAGAGCTTATAGATCAGTCTGAAAAGGTGTTTATAATGGGTCATAAGATTCCTGACATGGATAGTTTTGGAGCTGCAATGGGTATCTATAGAGTGGTTAAAACTAGAAAGAAAAAATGTTATATAGTGCTAGGTGGGGTAAATACATCTATAAAGAAAATATATGAAAAACTTAAGAGAGAACATCCAGAATACTTAGAAGATATAATAATGCCAGAACAAGCTAAAGTACTTGCAAACGAGAACTCTTTATGTATAGTGGTTGATACCCATAGACCCCAAAATACAGAAGCTCCTCAATTATTAGAAATAATAGAACAAGTTGTAGTAATAGATCATCATAGAAGAGGAGCTGAATTTATAGAAGAACCTGTATTAATCTATTTAGAGCCATATGCTTCCTCAACATGTGAATTAGTTACTGAGATATTATATTATATAAATGATAAAATTGATATAACGAAATTTGAAGCAGAGGCATTGCTTGCAGGAATTAATTTAGATACTAAGAACTTTGCATTAAAGACTGGAGTAAGAACATTTGAAGCTGCTTCATTTTTACGTAGAGCAGGAGCTGATACAACTGAAGTCAGACAACTCTTTAGGGATGATCTAGAGGACTTCAAATTAAGAGCAGAAGTTATAAGAAATGCTAATATAATAAAAGATAAAATAGCTATTTCTAGGCTAGATAAAGATACTAATAGTTCAATACTCATAGCTGCTCAATCAGCAGATGAATTATTAAATATAGAAGGAATAATAGCATCCTTTGTATTATGTATTTTAGATGATAAAATTCATATAAGTGGAAGATCTTTAGGAGAATTAAGTGTACAGCTTATATTAGAAAAGCTTGGTGGTGGAGGTCATATGACTTCTGCTGGAGCTCAACTTAAAGATATTAGCCTAGATGAAGCTGAGAACATGTTAGAAGAAGCTATAATAGAATATCTTAAGGAAGGTGATGAGTAATGAAGGTTATTTTATTACAAGATGTTAAGGGATTAGGTAAAAAAGGAGATGTAGTGAATTCTAAAGATGGTTATGCTAGAAACTTTTTATTTCCTAGAAATTTAGCGGTAGAAGCTACTAGTTCTAATTTAAAAGAACTAAAAGATAAAAAAGAATCTCAAAAATTCAAAGAAGAAGAAGATTTAAAAGAAGCTAAAGCACTAGCAGAGAAAATATCAAATGTTAAAGTAGAAATAAAAACTAAAGTTGGAGATAATGGTAAGTTATTTGGTTCTATAACAACTAAAGATATTGCAGAACAACTACAAAAACAACATAATATAAAAGTAGATAAAAGGAAAATTGATATAGAAGGTGGAAATATTAAAACAGCAGGTACAACAATTGCAGAGGTAAAAGTATGTCCATCAGTATTAGCTAAGTTAAAGATTCATGTTACTGAACAATAATATTGATTAAAGTTTTAGATAGAGTATTTTTGGAAAGTTTAATTATACCATATGTGGAAATAATATAAATATACTTTAAAGAGTGTACAAGATACCTTATGCTTTATATAATAATAGTATTAAGCTACAGTATCTTGTATTTCTATGTTCGGTATATTTTAAAATTTGGGAGGTGCTATAATTGTCAACAGAAACAGATATTGAAACTTTAGGTAAAATACCTCCACACAGTATAGAAGCTGAACAGTCAGTATTAGGATCTATGATCTTAGATAGAGAAGCAATAGTAACTGGGACAGAAATATTAAAACCTGATGATTTCTATAAAGAAGCTCATAAAGAAATATATGAATCTATTATAGATATATTTACAAAGGACGAGCCAGTTGATTTGATAACTTTATCAGAAGAATTAAAGAGAAGAGATACCCTTGAGGCAATTGGAGGTACAGTATATCTAGCGACTCTATCAGAAGGTGTTTCTACTACTGCTAATATTAAATATTACTGTGAGATAGTAGAAGAAAAATCTATACTTAGAAAACTAATAAAAGCTTCAAATGAAATTATAAGTAAGGGCTACAAAGCAGATGAAGATATTAATCAGATAATAGATTTAGCAGAAAAGAAAATATTTGATATAACACAAAAAAGGAATCAAGAAGGACTAGAGCCTATAAGAAGTGTGTTATTAGAAAGCTTTACTAAAATAGAGCAATTATCTCAAAATAAAGGTGGAATAACTGGACTTACTACAGGATTTGTGGATCTAGATGGTAAAACATCAGGATTACAAAAGTCAGATTTAATATTAGTAGCAGCAAGACCAGCTATGGGTAAAACTGCTTTTTCTTTAAATTTAGCTTTAAATGCTGCGTTAAAAGGAAATGGGTCAGTTGCTATATTTAGTCTTGAGATGTCTAAAGACCAGCTAGTTCAACGTATGCTAAGTGCAGAATCTCATGTTGAACTTCAGAAAATAATAAATGGAAATTTAGATGAAAATGAATGGCCTAAATTAGTAAGTGCAATGGGACCTTTAGCTCAAGCTAAAATATATATAGATGATACACCAGGAATAACTTTAATGGAACTAAAAGCAAAGTGTAGAAAATTAAAAATAGAAAAAGGACTAGACTTAGTTATGATAGATTACTTACAGCTAATGTCTGGAGATGGAAGAACAGAAAATAGACAACAAGAGATATCAAATATATCTAGGGGATTAAAGGGACTTGCTAAAGAAATGGATTGCCCTGTGGTAGCATTATCTCAGCTTTCACGTGCTCCAGAATTAAGATCTGATCATAGACCTATACTATCAGACTTACGTGAATCTGGAGCCATAGAACAGGATGCTGATATAGTAGTATTTCTTTATAGGGATGAATATTATAACCCTGATACAGAAAAGAAGAACATAGGAGAAGTTATAATAGCAAAACATCGTAATGGGCCTATTGGAACTGTAGAGTTAGTATTTATGGGGCAATATACTAAGTTTTTGAATATGGAAAAATATAGACAAGAGTAGTAAGCTATTGTCCTTATTTCATATAAATACTTTAAAGCAGTAGGAGGCAAAAAATGAGAAATGATAAGATATTAGATGTTAAAGAAGGAATTAAGTGGATAGGTATACTTGATCCAACTTTAACTGTGTTTGATGTAGTTATGGAAACAAAGTATGGAACAACTTATAATTCATACTTTATAGATGCAGATAAGAAAACTATAATAGAAACAGCTAAAGAAACTTATAGAGATGATTATATAGAAAAAATAAAGAAAGTAGTAGATCCAGAAGAAATAGAATATATAATATTGAATCATACAGAACCAGATCATGCAAGCAACCTTAAATATTTATTAGAATTAGCACCAAATGCTACTATAGTATCAACTGTACCAGGAATAAGGTTTTTAAAAGACATGTTAAATAGTGAATTTAAACATATTGTAGTTAAAGATGGGGATACGTTAGATTTAGGAAATAAAACATTAAGATTCATATCAGCTCCATTCTTACATTGGCCTGATAGTATGTATACTTTTTTAGAAGAAGATAAAATATTATTTACTTGTGACTCATTTGGTTGTCATTATTGCGACGAGAGAATATTTGATGATTTAGTTGGAGATTTTGATGATGCTTTTAGATATTACTTTAATGTTATATTAAAGCCTTATAGTAGCTATATGTTAAAAGCTATAGATAAAATAAAAGATTTAGATATAGACATTATATGTCCTGGTCATGGACCTGTATTAAGAGATAACTGGAGAAAATATGTTGAACTATCAAAGACTTTAGCAGAAGAAGCTATTAGTCTGAAACCACAAAGACCAATGGCACTTGTGGCATACGTGTCTGCCTATGGAAATACAGGTAAGATAGCAAAATATATAGCAGAAGGTATAAAAGAAGCAGGAGATGTAGATGTAGAAGTTGTAGATATCGAAAGTATAGACCTAAGTGATCTTGAAGAAAAAGTAGAAAAGAGTGAGGGAATACTAATAGGATCAACAACTATAAATCAAAATACTCTCTTACCTGTATATAAAATGTTTAGTGTTATAAATCCTGTTACAAATAGAGGTAAACCAGGAGGAGCATTTGGATCTTATGGATGGAGTGGAGAAGCTGTAGGCATCATTGAAAATGTATTAAAAAGTCTTAAACTTAAGGTAGATATGAATGGATTTAAAGAAGTATTTGTACCTAAGGAAGAGACTAAAGATAAATGCATAGATTTTGGAAAGAAATTTGGTGAAAAGATATTAGAAAATTCACTTAAAAAGAAATAAAATAATGAACTTTTGTTAAAAATTACTTCATACATTGTATGAAGTAATTTTTATATAAATATGATTTTAAATTTACTATTTTTTAGATAAATACTAGTGACGATAAAATTATATCTATTATTAATAAACAAATTTATAGCAATTATTAATGGGCATAAATATAGTATATGTAAAAATATCAAGGGGGAAAAAGATGGATGTTATAAAGGGACATAGAGTAAAAATACTACCTTTAAAACTAGAACACGTTTTCAAAATGAAAAATTGGGGAAAATATCAAAGTTTGCTTTTTGAAGATTACAACTTTCCAGACTTAAATGATAGAGAGGTTAAAAAGTGGTTTGATATAAAAACTTCTGAAAAAACTTCTAAGAATTTTATAGTTATTAATGAAAATGAAATAATAATAGGATACGTTGCTATAAAAAATATTAAGAAACTTAATAAAAGCTCAACACTGGGTATAACCTTT
The DNA here is from genome assembly GCF_001190785.1 of Gottschalkia purinilytica. Taxonomy (NCBI): domain Bacteria; kingdom Bacillati; phylum Bacillota; class Tissierellia; order Tissierellales; family Gottschalkiaceae; genus Gottschalkia; species Gottschalkia purinilytica. Next base: position 18,156 of record NZ_LGSS01000023.1, read on the forward strand.
GACTATAACTATATAAATAAGGGTTATGGAACAGATACTATATTAGCTATGTTAGATTACTATTTTAATGTTATGAAAATGAGAACTATGTATCTAGATGTTGCAAAACATAATAAGAGAGCTATAAGATGCTATGAAAAATGTGGATTTAAAAAAATTAATGAATACATAATGGAAATGAAAAATCCACATATAGATATAAATAGTAAGGAAATTATAGAACTTAGAGATAACTTTATAGTGGAGAACAATCAAATATATGAATATTACTATAAGATGAAAATTTCGAAAAAATTACATAACAAAAATATATCCACACAGATTCACATGTGAATATCTTTGTGGATATGTTAATAACTTCTTTGAAAAATATGTATATATTGAAAAAAACAAATTCAATAATAACGATATATGTGGATAACTTTGTTTATAAACAGATTACTTTATAAACAATATTCACAATGGGTATTGTTTTAATAAGTTATAACTAATGCTTTTTACAGACATTTTTACTATTAATATGATCATATTAAATAAATATTACATTATAAGATATACTTTTTGAATTAAATTTTATATTAAAGCTAAAAATAAAATTTACTAATATACGAATGATTTCCATATTATACAGTGATAACATTCGGAAAATAATTGACTTTATTTTTTATTATGTGGTAGGATTATAAAGTGATATTTGAACGTAGCTTATACTTGTAATAGTTAAAAATAACCATTTATGCAAATTTTTAAAGAACATTTTGTGATAAAGGAGATGGTTGAATGTCTAGTTTAGTAGTGTTAGGAGCACAATGGGGAGATGAAGGAAAAGGTAAGATAACAGACTATTTAGCTGAGAAAGCAGAATTAATAGTTAGGTATCAAGGTGGAAATAATGCAGGACATACAGTTAAAGTTGAAAATAATGAATACAAACTTCATTTAATCCCTTCAGGAATATTTTATGAAGATAAATTATGTATAATAGGTAACGGAGTTGTAGTAAATCCAAAAGCATTAATTGAAGAAATTAAATATTTAAAAGAAAAAGGAATTAGCACACATAACTTAAGAATAAGTGATAGATCTCATATTATATTTCCATATCATTTAAAGCTTGATGAATTAGAAGAACAAAGAAAAGGCATAAAAAAGATAGGGACAACTGTTAAAGGAATAGGCCCATGTTATAGAGATAAAGTTGATAGAATTGGACTTAGAATGTGTGATATATTTTATAAAGAAGTACTTGAGGAAGTTCTAAGAAAAAATATAAAAGAAAAAAATGAGATTATAGTAAAACTATATAATGCAGAACCACTAAATGAAAACGAAGTTGTAAATGAATATATGGAATATTTAGAAGAGCTAAAAAAATATATTGTGGATACTTCTGTAATAATAGATAATGCTATAAAAGAAGGGAAAAAGGTATTATTTGAAGGAGCTCAAGGAACATTACTAGATTTAGACTTTGGGACTTATCCATATTTAACTTCTTCACATCCTATATCAGGAGGAGTTCCTATAGGAGCTGGAGTAAGTCCATTTGCACTAAAAAGAGCATTAGGAGTAGTTAAGGCTTATACTACAAGAGTGGGAAAAGGACCATTCCCTACAGAGTTATTTGATGAGACAGGAGACACTATAAGGGATAAAGGACATGAGTACGGAACTACTACAGGTAGAGCTAGAAGATGTGGATGGTTGGATGTTGTAATGCTAAAATATGCTGTAAGAATAAACGGATTGACTGATCTAGCAGTAACTAGATTAGATACATTGGGCGGATTTGAAAAAATTAAGATATGCAAAGGCTATGAATTAGAAGGAAATTTAATAAAAGATTTTCCAGCTAGTTTAGAAACTTTAGCTAAATGTGTACCAATTTATGAAGAATTAGATGGATGGAACGAAGAAGAGATGAAGGGTGTTAAGTCATTTGAAAGTCTACCAGAGAATGCTAAAAAATATATTGAAAGACTAGAAGAATTATTAGATGTTAAAGTAAGCATAGTTTCTATAGGACCGAAAAGAGATGAAACTATAATAAGAAATGAGGTACTATAATATAATTGTGAATATTGTATGATACAAATAGTTTTAAATAAAACGGTGAAGTTAGAATGAAAGTTCTACAATCTATTTATTATATAAAAATCCACTATTAAGATAATCTAATAGTGGATTTTATTATTTTTAATTTTAGAAATATATTACTGAAAAAATTTATAAAAGATACTGTTAATCTTATTAAGAGTTTTGGGGATTAATATTATAATATTTTCTTAAATATATTCTATATGCTACTTCTTCTATTAATGAGAAGATGCTATTTGTTATAAAATAAATACCAATAGCAATCGGACTTTTAAATGTTACTAAGATACTAAATATAATGGTTATTACTATATTTGATTTATTTGATAAATCTTGCTTTACAACGTCTAAGTATTTTATATAAGATAACAAATTTGGGCTTAATGAAATTAATGCATATATCATGGGAACAATAAAATAACTATCAGATAGCTTTATACTTGTTACCCAAGGTATTATTATAGTACTAGATTCTACAGGCATTGTTAGTACTACTCTATACAAAGTATATATAAATGGGATTTGAAGAAAAGCAGATAAGCAACCTAAAAATCCCTTAGTACTTTCATTATAATGTTTTGCCATTTCTGACTCTAATTTATCTTTATTGTCTTTATATTTGGTTTTTAGATCCTGTATTTTTTCAGATAACTCTTTTTGCTTTAACATATTAATTTTTTGTTTAATTGTCATAGGTAAGAACACTAATTTAACAGATGCAGTCAATAATACAATAGCTATACCCCAATCGTTTGTAAAGTTAAAAAATATATTTAATAAATTTTCAAATAAGTTAAAAATGATGTTCATAATATCCTCCTTATATTTAACTAGATATTTTGGAAAAAACATCATTCTTAACTAAAAGTGTACGTAAAACCGCCATATATGGAATTTTTCATAAGCAGTATAATCTTCAACAGTCATATATTCCTTATAGTTTAAGGCAGTAGTTTGACTACATTTTGTTGACAAAGATTTATATAATTTTATATTACTTTTAAATGAATAGGCAATATAAGAGAAAATACAGAACAAACAAATAATCGTAAGAATTAATTGAATAGCATCTATATAGCTTAAAGTCATATATTTACTCCTTTTAAGGAAAATACATAATTTTATTATATGTAGTAAAAATAGCGTATCATTTTATCTTCATATTATCATAAGTATAATTTCAAGTCTATATTTTGACTAAATCAGATACGAATAGAAAGGACTTTTAGTAAGTATGTTATTTATCATACTTTAAGATCATGTTGTGAAGTATATTAAGAAATGATTAAGTAAACGTGAAAGACATATTTAGAATAACAAAAAACCTTACAGATAAATGATTCGTACAAAATCATTTATCTGTAAGGGAGATTCTAGTTTATATATGGACATGTAAATGTTTTTATTTTACGTTTAATTTTTCCTTAACTTTTTCAGGTAATTCGTTTTCTTTAACTTCTTTATAGGATGTTACACCTCTTTTTTCTGAATAATATAGTCGAAGATAAGCATCTTTACGAAGTTGTTTTAAACCGTTGAAAGTAATAGTTTTTTCTTTACCATTCTTATCATAAGCAGGTAATGTATATTCATAATTGCTATCTTTCTTATCATCTAATTTCTTACCTTCATCTGTTATCTGAACATAATACTGATCCTTTCCGATTTCATTTGTAAGAGAATCTAAGGGGTTACTACATCCTATAAGGGAAACACCAAGTAAAAGTACAATTCCTAAAAATACAAAAAATTTTTTCATAATTCATTATCCTTTCTAATAATATTAATATAAATATATTGTAAAATATTTTTTTATTATAAAGTATTGATTTAAGTTACAAAATTTATATTCAGCCTTACATTTTTGTAACTATAAATATATCTACAAAAAATTTTTTAGAACAGCCAATGATTACAAAAAAGTACAAACAATAAACGGCGTAAAATAGCCAATCGATAAAAGTAACAAAAAAGCGACAAAAAAATTAAAAAAGGTGTTGACACATTTAGACGTATCATGCTAATATATTATATGTGGTTGGGACATGACCCATTAGCTCAGTCGGTAGAGCACCTGACTTTTAATCAGGGTGTCCTGCGTTCGAGTCGCAGATGGGTCACCAATTTTAGGCCCTATGGTCAAGCGGTTAAGACACCGCCCTTTCACGGCGGTAACCCGGGTT
>NZ_LGSS01000024.1 GCF_001190785.1 Gottschalkia purinilytica
GTTATATTACAACACAAAGAGAATGCATTCCTCTATTGGGTATCTTTCCCCTACCCAATTTGAAGATTTGAATTCATAAAAATTGCTTAACTTTGTGTCTAGTTTTTGTTGACAGTTCCAATTTCTGGGGGTCAGATCATTTTATACCTCTTAAAACGAAGCTTGTATAAAATAAAGATAAACGCTATTATATATAATGATATATTGTTCCCGTTGAAGTAACCGTACCTAATTTTACCCATATACCAAATACTCTAGTATAATTATCCACGTCATAGCTATATCTTTGCTCAAGTCTATCACCATTATTTCCAACTGATACGGATGTACTATTTACACTATTTAATCTACTATAGCCTTGATTACTTTTCTCTGAAACTTTCGAACTAGTAGCTGATGTCCAATATTTTTTACCGTTACTACGAGTACCATATCTACCTGTTGCGCTATATCTTATTATTAATCCATTATAAACCTCTGATTCGTAATTTTTTGTCATTGAGCCTGTACTACTTTGTGTTATAAGAGTATCCGTCTCGTAATTGTGAAAATCTCTTGTTATTATAGTAGGCTTACTTTTGTATTCTAATATTTGTTGTTCAAATTCTTCTAAAGTTTTAGCTTTACTATAATTAGTTTCACTATGATTTATGTCAATTTTGTTTATATCTTCTTCAGAGATAATCTCTAATCCATATTTTTCAACTAACTTAATTACACCTTCTTTAGCGGATATATCTTTTTCTTCATTGATAATATTTCTATCTAGTAAAGAAATTTTATCTCCTAAATAACCATCTTGTGCAAACACAGGAACGGTATTAATAGCCATAATGGCTAAAGTTAATGTTAAACCAAACTTTCTTTTCATTTTAATCTCTCCATTAATTTTTAATCTTTTTTATAATGTTGATATTAATATATAGTTATCTAGTCGAACCTCCCTCCATTTTATATTTTTATACAATAGTAACATTGTATTCATTTATCATTTTTGTTTTTTATGGCATTAATAATCTTTTCAGTACAATAAAAGATTATTAATGCTAAAAATATAATGGCAAAAGAAATCGCGTTATTATTGCCAGGTAACACGTATGCTGAATATAAAATTAAAAATAATATTATAATTACTCTTAAAATTCTTAGAAAACTATTATTCATTATAAGATAACTCCTTTGGCTATAAGATTAAAAGTATATTTTATTATAAGTATATACTATATAGCTTGTATTTTTTTGTGATTTTATGGTATCTAAAACGATTTTTCTTTCGACAAAATAACATTTAAGACATTAATAGGATTTAAAAATAATATCCATACTAAGCTTACATAAGGCTAAAGACAAATAATAATTTAAAAAAAGCTAACTACATAATAAATTAATCTGCAATAATTTCTAAGGTTAATATAATACTTACGATAAATAAAGAATCTTTTAATATGTAAGAATTTCTAATTTAATCTTTACAGATCTAATTGGAAGATATATCTTCTCGACTTCATGTAATACAATAATCTTCGCAATTGTAATTTAAACACTAGCATATGTTAACCTAATATTTATGAGTAGATCACATAATTGTTAGAGCTTTTTATTAGTAAGTTTTAGATACATGAGAGGCTAAATTAATGTAAATAGTAATTTTTATATTATAAATATTGAAGTAAAAAACAGTCTATCTTTTATAATGATTTTTGAGACTGTCTTTTATTCTTTATAATTAAATTTCTCTATTTAGATTGACAGAGTAAATCCTAGGTGACAATATTAATCAAACTTAGCATGAAACTTACTTCATGTTTAAAGTAAAGAGATTATAGCGAATGGAACAAAGACATTAGAAAAAGATGATATCATCGTTTTTGGTAATATATGACATGCAGTTGTCTAATTCCATATTTTATAATACGCTTAAAAGCTTGAGGAGATGAAAAGTGTGAATTATTAAATTATAAATGTTAATAAAAAGTTAATAGCAGGAATAGGTATTTTTGTTACTAATGAAAATAGTAAAGCTATGAAAGATGTAGTAAAATATGAAAAAAGCTTATAAGAGAGAACACAGTGAAAGCATAAATGAAGTTATTGGAAATAAAAGGATTGTTTTACGTATTGATTGTAAAGGTGACTATACTAAATCATATTATTTTCTTGGGTTCAGTTCATTAGTTAGTGGATATTTATTTCAAAAATAAAGTTATTACTATAGCTACAAAAAGAATAATATTATTGCAAAATGAATTATATATATTTAATTTTGCAATATATATTTGACAAAACGATATTGAAAATATAAAATAATAGAAAATAAGATAATTGTATTTTTATAGTTTAGGAGGTTATAAGGTGAGACTATTTAATAAAGAAAAAAGATCAACAGATGAAAGAATAGTAAATGTTTTAAATAAGATTTATAAAGAAGCCTATTATCTAGTAATGATAATGTGTTTAATATCAATTGGAGTAAAGTATTACTTACATGGATCAAATATTAAATCAATTATTTTAGAACTTTTAATTATTTTTATATCAGGAATATACTGTGGAATTAGAAAGGTATGTCTCGGTATATATATAGATGAAGTTGAAATTCATGATAGAACAAGTAAAATATCTATGAGTGTAAAAAATATTATTATAGGTTTAGTTAGTGGTATTGTAATCTCAGTATTTTTTGGAGTAAGAAATTCTGTATTATACGGAAATGATACAAATAGAATATGGTACTTCATTCTAGTGTTTTTCGCTTCTTTTATGATGTATTGTCCATTCTTTGTTCTTATTATAAGTGTACCTCATATTATTTCAAGAAAGCTTAGTAAGAAAATCCCTCCGGAGAATTAAGAATAATAAGGGATAAAAGTAGGTGATCCATGATGAAAAATATAAGATTAAAGCTGGCAAGAGTTGAGAAAGATTTATCGCAAGACGAACTATCAAAGATTGTAGGGGTATCTAGACAGACAATAAGCTTAATAGAGTTAGGAAAATATAATCCATCACTTAGTTTGTGTATTTCTATATGTAAGGCATTATCTAAAACATTAAATGACTTGTTTTGGGAAGAGTAAATGACTTGTTAATTATATGTAATGCATATAGTAATGGTAAAAGAGTTAAGTAGATAAAAACTTATTTACTTAACTCTTTTACTTTTTTCCATGCTTTTTTTCACGCAATATTCTATTTTGCATCTTTTTTCTATACTACAAGTCTAAACATTCTATAAAATGTCTAGTTGCTGAAGAGTTATATCTTTTATCTGACCAGATTATAGAAGTCCCCACTCTTAAAGAAGGTTCATTAAGCTCTTTATAGAATAAATTTGTATTTGGAATAAGGTGTATACAATTTTTAGGAACAATAGCTAACCCCATGTCAGAGATAGACCATAATATAATTGTTCTAACATCATTACTTCTACATATTATATTTGGCTCAAATCCAGCTTGATTACATAATGAAATTATATCTTGCTCATATCTACGTTGTACAAGTAACGGAACTCCTGATAAGTCTTTTAGGTGAAGAGATTTAGTGTTGTCATTCCAGTAAACTTTTTTACTAATAACTATCATTGGATCATCTGTTAAACTAATTGATTGAAAACCATCTAGATTATAAGGTGTTCTTATAATACCAATGTCTATTAGTCCATTAGTTAGTAGCTCTGTAATTTTAGGAGTGTCTTCATCAATGATTTCAAAACTAATATGAGGAAACTTATTATGAAAATTAGAAATTAGTTGTGGTAATATTGTTGCACCAGCAGAAGAAACTGTTCCTATAGACAGCTTACCAGTTAGACCATCATTAACATCCCTTACTTCTTTTATTGTTGAATCCATTAATTCTAATATTTGCTTAGACTTATAAAGTAGTGTTTTCCCTGCATCAGTTATCTTAATGTTTCTTGTATCTCTTTCAAAAAGTTTGGCCCCTAATTCATCTTCGAGAAGCTTTAGTTGTTGACTTAGTGGCGGCTGAGCAATGTGCAACTTTTTTGCAGCTTTAGATATATTACCTTCCTCACAAATAGTAACAAAATATTTTAGTCGTCTAATATCCATATAAAACACACTCCTATTAATATATATTAATAAAGTATATATTACATATGATTTAAATATTTCTAATATATATATCTACTTGCTATAATTATACATAAGTTTCTATGGAAAAGAAATATATGAGGGGTGATATTGTGGTTACAGTAATTAACAAGGGAGTTTTTCTGTATAGAGGAGAAAAGTTATTAGGTGTTGAAAATGAAATTACTATTGATGATATAAAGAGATTGGAAAGAAATAACTACGTTACTGGTGATGAATCAATATCTGACTTAAATCCTGAAAAAGCACGAATGAATACTATGACATATAAGGTAATACAGAATCATAATGTTTCTAATAGTGATAGAGAAATTAAAATAAAGTTTGATGCTTTAGCATCTCATGATATTACTTATGTAGGTATCATTCAGACAGCTAAAGCCAGTGGTCTGACTCAGTTTCCTATACCATATATTTTGACTAACTGTCACAATAGTCTTTGTGCAGTTGGAGGTACTATAAATGAAGATGATCATATATTTGGGTTATCAGCGGCTAAAAAATATGGTGGAATATATGTTCCTGCTCATCAATCTGTAATACATCAATATATGAGAGAAGAAATAACTAAATGTGGAAGCATGATTTTAGGTTCAGATAGTCATACAAGATATGGAGCACTTGGAACAATGGCTATTGGTGAAGGAGGGCCAGAACTAGTAAAACAATTACTTGGAAAGACATATGATTTTACCTATCCAGAAGTGATTGCAGTTTATTTAGAAGGGAAACCTCATATTGGAGTAGGGCCTCACGATGTAGCACTTTCAATTATTGGTGAAGTATTTAAAAGTGGATTTGTTAAAAACAAGGTTTTAGAATTTGTTGGACCAGGAATATCTAGTTTATCAGTTGACTTTAGAAATGGCATTGATGTTATGACTACAGAGACAGCTTGTTTAAGTTCAATATGGCATACAGATGATAAGGTTAAGGAGTACTACCGTAAACATGGTAGACTAGAAGACTATTCAAAGATAGAGCCAGGAACTTTAGCATATTATGATGGGCTGATAAAGGTAGATTTAGGAAAAATAGAACCTATGATTGCGTTGCCATTTCATCCTAGCAATGTTTATAAGATTTCTGAGTTGAATAAATATCCTTACGAGATATTAAAAGAAGTTGAAGCTGAAGGACAAAGACAATTAAATAACTCACAAATAAGATTTAATCTTACTGATAAAATTGTAAATGGAAGAATTAAAGTTAATCAAGGAATAGTAGCAGGTTGTGCAGGAGGAAGTTTTGAAAATATTATCAAAATGGCAACCTTATTAAAAGAAAACTCTATAGGAAATGACTATTTTGATGTAAGTGTATATCCAGCAAGTCAGCCAATATATATGGAGCTAACTAAGCAAGGAGCAACTGAAAACTTAATGAGTGCTGGAGTAACAATAAAAACTGCTTTTTGTGGACCTTGTTTTGGAGCAGGAGATGTACCTAATCATAACGGACTTAGTATAAGACATACTACAAGAAACTTTCCAAATAGAGAAGGATCAAAGCCGTGGGAAGGTCAGATTGCTTCAGTAGCTTTGATGGATACATTGTCTATAACAGCAACTGCTTTAAATGGAGGCATACTATCATCTGCTATGGAAATAGATATACCTAACTTAGATATAACTTATGAATTTAACAAATCATCATATAACAATAGAGTATTTAATGGATTTAAGAGCCCTAAAATGGAAGAACCATTAAAGTATGGTCCTAATATATCAGACTGGCCAGAGTTACAGCCATTATCAGATAACTTGCTTTTAAAGATAGCTTCAGTTATAAATGATAAAGTAACATCAACAGATGAACTTATACCATCAGGTGAAGCTTCGTCATATCGTTCTAATCCGTTGAAATTAGCTGAATTTACTTTATCAAGAAAAGATCCTATGTATGTCAAAAGAGCAAAAGACATTCAATTACTTGAGGAAAAGAGAAAATTATTTTTACAAGGAAATGATATATCAGTAATAAAAGATATAGTGGACGTATTTAGTGAAATAAAGGAAAAAGAGAATATTAGTGATGAAGAATTAAATGAGCTAATTAGTAATACTAGTATAGGAAGTACAATATTTGCTATAAAACCAGGAGATGGTTCTGCAAGAGAGCAAGCTGCTTCTTGTCAAAGAGTCTTAGGAGGAGTCGCTAATATTGCAGTTGAATATGCTACTAAGAGATATAGAAGTAATTTAATTAACTGGGGTATGATACCATTTATTATTACTAATCTTGAGAAAGAGAAATTAGAAGTAGATGATTATATTTTTATCCCTAAAATAAAAGAAGTAGTTATAATGGGAAAAGAGAATATCACAGGTAAGATAATTAGTCCTAAAGGAAGTAGAAACATTACTTTTAAATTAGAAAAAATGACAGAAGATGAAAAGGATATAATCTTATCAGGTAGCTTGATTAACTATTATGCTAGTAAAGGGAGATAGAAGAAAGGTTATATGACTAGAAATTATTAAGAATAACAGAAGGTATTATAATTTAAACTCTAGTATATGTTAACTTATCATTCATAGGTAGGTCACATAATTGCTAGAGTTTTTTATTATTAAGTTCTACTAGTACAATAGACTAAATTATTATATCTAATTTCTATGCTATAATTACATTATAAAATAACATTTAAATCTTTATATTATATAAAGGAAAATAAAACAGAGGTGAAGTATCTTGAAATTAATAGACACAAAATTAAAAGGATTTAAATTAAGATTTGCTGAAGAAAAAGATATATCTTTAGTTTTAGAATTTGTTAAAGAATTGGCAGAGTACGAAAATCTTCTAGATGAGGTAGTTGCAACAGAAGAGATTTTAAGAGAGTCATTATTTATACGTAAAGCGGCAGAAGTTATAATTGGAGAATATGAAGGTAAGCCAGTTGGATTTGCATTGTTTTTTCATAATTTTTCTACGTTTTTAGGACAACCAGGTCTTTACTTGGAGGATTTATATATAAGACCTGAAGTAAGAGGTAAAGGTTTTGGCAAAATAATACTTTCATTTTTAGCAAAACTTGCTGTAGAAAGAAATTGTGGAAGGCTTGAATGGTGGTGCCTTGACTGGAATGAACCATCAATTAAGTTTTATAAACAATTAGGGGCGATTCCAATGGATGAGTGGACTACATATAGAGTACATGATGAAGCATTAGATAATTTGGCAAAAGAGTTTGATGATTAGAGCTAAACTAAAAAAATAAAATGATTTAAAGGATTATCTATATAGGAGAGAAAAATGAAAAGTATTAATTTATTAGCTAGTGCTATTATACAAATTATATTGTTTTCAATTATACCATTTATTTGGTGGATTATTAGTGGCAGAAAACAATTGAACTTTTTTAAATGGTTAGGTATAAAAAAGCCAATTATTAAAGATAGAAAGAAATATGCTCTTACTTTTTTACTTACTATATTACTTTTATCTTTTACAGCATTTGTAATTGTTCCATTGTTTGTAAATAGTTCTAATATGGCGACTTCACAATTTAGGGGGCAAGGTATTTCTGCTTTAATTCCTTCCTTAATTTATGCTTTCTTACAAACAGGATTTTCGGAGGAAATTTTTTTTAGAGGATTTCTAACAAAGAGACTTGTAGCTAAATTTGGGTTTAACATTGGTAATATAATTCAAGGACTGTTATTTGGATTAGTACATGGGGCTATGTTTGTATCACTATCTAGAGTGTTGGGAACAATAATAATCATTTTAATTACTGGTATAGCAGGTTATTTAATGGGATGGATTAATGAAAAGCAGTCAGATGGTTCTATTATATCAAGTTGGCTATTACATGGTTGTGCTAATACTATTGCATCTATCATATCAATGTTTAATCTTCTTTAAGTTACTAATACTAATGATATATTATTTATCATTGAAGGAAAATACTTTCTCATTTAATTATAATTTACTGCTATACTAAAAACATAGATAATAAAATAAATGAGATAAAAGGATTATCGATAATAGAGGTGAAATTATGTTTGGTGAGATAGATAAGAAAAAAGCATTACTAGATACTAAAAGGCCATTTAATAGAATAATAGTAGATAATTTAAAAAAATATTTTGATGTAGAGCTCACTTATAATTCTAATGCAATAGAAGGGAATACCTTAACAATAACAGAAACAAAAGTAATTTTAGAAGACGGATTAACTATTGGAAAAGGGAAAAGCTTAAGAGAACATTTAGAAGTAATAAATCATAAGGAAGCTATAGATTATATAGAGGATATAGTTAATAAAAATATAGATATATCAGAAAGAGTTATAAGAGACTTACATAGTATAATATTAAAGAGTATAGATAATAAAAATGCTGGTGAATACAGAAAAGTCAATGTATTAATAAGTGGTAGTCAGCATAAGCCAATTGAACATTTTCTAGTAGAGGAAAAGATGAAAGAATTAATAGACTGGTATAAAGAAAATAAAGATAAAATACATCCAATAGAATTAGCAGCACAATTTTACTTTAAATATGTTTATATACATCCTTTTATTGGTGGAAATGGAAGAACAGCAAGACTTCTAATGAATTTAATATTAATGAGAAACGGATATCCCATAACTGTCATAAAGAACGATGAAAGAGATGAATATATGAGAGCTTTAGAGGAAACTAGTGTGGAAAAGAACATATATGGTTTCATAAAAATTATTGCTAAGGCAGTTGATAGGAGTTTAGATACTTATTTACATATGATAGGCTAATTATAAAAAATGAAAAACTTTTCTTTAGTATAATTGTAATTTATCATAATTATTGTGGTATCAAACTCATATTTGCAACATATATTTCCATATGATATAATACAAACTGTAAATAGAAATTATTAAGATGTTGAAACAAATTAAGGGAGAGAATTTGATGAGTAGTGTTGTTCTTAACTAACAACGAACTGAATAGTTGTTTCTTGAAAAACTTTTAAACCTGAGTTATTTCAGGTGTGTTTGTTGACGAGTTTTTTAAGAATAAGTTAAGAACACGGATAGCATCTAACCTTATATGATATACATTAATAAACCGTGCTTTTGCATGGTATTTTTATGCCCAAAATAAAATCTTATGTATTTTTTTAACATGTGATTATCTATTATTCTAAAATTTAAGTAGTTTATTTTAAACTCTTAATAAAACAATTAAGAGTACAAATAATTATTTTAGAATTATAGGTGAATTATATTTTAAAAAGAATACTATATTGGCATGAAATATAAGTTATAAAAGGCTGTAGCGACTTTGTGTTGTTATGGCCTTTTTTTGTTTTTTTATTCATTCGCATTCTTAACTTATTTCAGTTGTTGTCAATAAAGAGCAATTATTATTCCTAATTCTTAAGAAAGGGGAGAATTGTTTGTTAATTGTAGGTAAAGACATCAACACTAAAATTTAATAAAAATAGAAGTTAATATAATACGGAGGGAATAATAATGGTAGATTATCTACAAGAAATAAATAAGAATGTAAATATAGAAGAAGGAAAGCAGGCAATAGAAAATATATTACTAAACATATACTTTAAAGAAGGAATTTCCACTAAAGAGTTAGCTAGAAATAATCTTTTACCTATTCCTGTGATTTCAGCTATAAAAAAAGAATTTATTAAATATAGACTATTAGTTCAAGACAGAGGAGTAAGACTCACAAAAGAAGGAAGACACTTTATAGAAAATGAGTTAGGATTCCGTGGAGTAAACAAAGCTTTATATACCAAACTATTAACAGAACCATGGAATGATCATAAAGAAGTTAATGAAATAAAAGAAGAATTGAAAGAAATATTTATGAATCGTCCTGAAGTAGATGTGATTATAGATCAATCAAAATGTACATTAGATACAGCTTTAAAAAGAGCAATATTATGTCTAAAAAATCATGTATTAATAGGAAAGAAGATTCTATGTGTAGGAGATGACGACTTAGTAAGTATAGCTTTAGGCTTTTTGTTGAAAAAGCTATCTGTTAATATGAAGAACTGTAATACAACAATCTCTGTAATGGATATTGATAAGAGATTTCTTAACTATATAAGAAATATATCTGAAGAAAAAGATCTTCCTATCAAATGTGAATATGTAGATTTTAGAAAACCATTACCAAAGAATTTTAAAAAGCAATATGATTGTTTCTTTACTGATCCACCATATACTCTTCAAGGAATGAATTTGTTTCTTTCAAGAGGAATAGAAGCTTTAAAAGATCAAAGTGGTCTTCCTATATTTTTCTCTTATGCACACAAGTCACCAGACTTTGAACTTAATATGCAAGAGTATTTCGTAGATGCAGGACTTACAGTTTCGGAAATGATGACTAGATTTAATAATTATGAAGGAGCTGGAATAATAGGAAGTACAGGTCAGATGATAGTTCTAAAAACTACTAGTAGAAGTAGAACCCTAATAGAAGATTCTTATGAAGGAGTACTTTATACAGGTGAACTAAAAAGAACGATTCGTTCTTATAAATGTAAAAACTGTGGTGGAATTATCAAAGTCGGTGCTTCTGAAAAAATTAAAACTATAGAAGATCTAAAAGTACAGGGATGTAATAAGTGTAAAAACAAAGTATTTCAATTACTTGAAAAAAGTAAGATTTGATTTGCATTTACTAAAGGATATTTATTAATAAACACCTTCTTAAAAACACATACTACTATTTAAGAATGTTAATAACTTTGGTAAAAGGAGTTAGAAATGAAAGCTATAGTTTATGAAGGTGTAAAGAATGTAAAAGTAAAGGATGTAAAAGATCCAACAATACAAAGACATGATGACATAATAGTAAAAGTTACATCAACGGCTATTTGTGGTTCTGATCTACACTTGATTCATGGTTTTATCCCAAATTTACCCAAAGGGTTCATACTAGGTCATGAGACAATGGGAATAGTAGAAGAAGTGGGAAAAGGAGTAACAAATTTAAAAAAGGGTGATAGAGTTATTGTACCTTTTCCTGTCTCTTGTGGTCACTGCTGGTATTGTGAGCATGATTTATGGAGCCAATGTGATAATTCTAATCCTAATGGAGAATCAGCTGGTATATTTGGCTATAGTAATACCTTTGGTGGATATGATGGTGGTCAGGCAGAATATCTGAGAGTTCCATATGCTAATGTAGGTCCAACAGTTATTCCAGAGGAGTTAACTGATGAACAGGTACTATTTTTAACAGATATCCTTCCTACTTCATTGTGGGGAGTAGATATTGCTAATGTAAAATCTGGAGATACTGTTGTGGTATTAGGGTGCGGACCTGTTGGACTATTGGCTCAGAAATGGGCTATATATAAAGGGGCAAGACGAGTGATAGCTGTAGACTATGTAGATTATAGACTTGATCATGCAAGAGTTCATAATCAAGTTGAAGTAGTGAATTTTCAAGAACATGATAATACTGGGGAATATCTAAAAGAAATAACTAATGGTGGTGCAGATGCTGTTATAGATTGTGTTGGTATGGATGGAAAGATGTCAACTATAGAGAAAATTGAGAGCTTATTGAAAATTCAAGGTGGCTCAAAATCAGCTATTGAAATTGCTACCCAAGCTGTAAGAAAAGGTGGAACAGCATCATTGGTAGGAGTTTATGGAGCAAAGTATAATGCTTTTCCATTAGGAGATTTCTTTTCTAGAAATATTACTTTAAAAATGGGTCAATGCCCTGCACATTCCTATGTTGAACCGATCTTAAAGTTAATTAAACAAGGGAAATTTGATGCAAGAGATATAATTACACATAAGCTATCTATTAGTGAAGGAGAACGTGCCTATGAGATTTTTGATAAGAAAGAGGATAACTGTATAAAGGTAATACTAAAGCCTTAATCTAAATAACTATTTTTTGCATTTATTTAAAATTGTAGAAGCTAAAACACCTACTTTAATCTAACGTTAAAGTAGGTGTAACTATATGAATGTAATTAATCATAAAAGAAATGAATTATTTGTTATCTAGATCTTTCCACTTACTTTCCATTTTAGGTGGTGAATAGACTCTCATCTTTTCAATCAATTCAGAAGGATTTTTCGAAATTGAGATAAGTTGAAGATTTGACTTACTCATGAAACCTTCATTAGCTGCATTTTTTAACATAGATATTAGAGGATCAAAGAAATTTGATATATTTAATAAACCAATAGGCTTTTTATGAATACCTATTTGAGCCCAACTAAGTATTTCAAATAGTTCTTCAAAAGTTCCTAATCCTCCAGGTAAGGTTATGAAGCCATCAGAAAGTTCTGCCATCGTCTGTTTTCTTTGGTGCATATTTTCAACTTCAATTAATTTAGTTAAATTTTTATGAACAACTTCTCCTAAAAAAAGTCCTTTAGGCATAACTCCAGTTACTTTTCCATTGTGTTTTAGGACTTCATTTGCTACTTCTCCCATTAGCCCTATACATGAACCACCGTATACTAGTTCGATCTGATTACTAGCTAGTTCTTTTCCAAGTAACTTAGCATATTCTTTATATTCTGGACGTGATCCAGGATTGGAACCACAATATACACATATTTTTTTCATAGATATTACCTCCTATAACCACAATGTCTTTATTTGTTGATAATAACTCATAAAATTATTATAATTAACATATTGATATAAGTAAAATTAATATTTAATATAGGAGGTATATTAAAAACTTATATGCATATTAATCTTGAACTTTATAGAATCTTTTATATTACTGCTAAATTAGGGAGTATATCTAAAGCGGCAAAAGAGCTTTTTACATCACAACCGGCAGTCAGTCAGTCTATTAAGCTATTAGAGAAAAAGCTTGGAGGTCAATTATTTTATAGAAATCCAAAGGGAGTGTCTCTTACCACAGAAGGTGAAGTACTATTTAAGTATATAGAACAAGGATATGGGCTTATACAAACAGCTGAAAGGAAGTTTTGGGAGATCAAGAATCTTAAATTAGGTCAAGTAAGAATTGGAGTAAGTGATACTTTATGCAAATATTATCTTATTCCTTATCTTGAGAAATATAATAAAACATTTCCTGATATAAAAATCTATGTTGCAAACTATTCAACCTATAAAATTATTGATTTATTAGAATCAGGTGAAGTAGACTTAGGAATTTTAAATTTACCTGTAGATAAAAAGGATACACTTGATATTGTTGAAACATTAAAAATACAGGATTGTTTTGTTGTAGGAGAGAAATATAAGAATATTGCTAAGAATCCAATATCAATAGAAGATCTAAGTAATTATCCTATTATATTATTAGAAGAAGAAAGTAATTCACGTAACTTTATTAACAATTATTTTGAATCACATGGAGTATCAGTATCTCCAGAAATAGAATTAGGAACCATAGATCTTCTAGTGGAATTTGCCAAGATTGGATTAGGAGTTTCTTGTGTAGTAAAGGATTTTATCAAAGAAGAATTAGAACAACAACAGTTATATGAAATAACTGTTAAAGAAACAATTCCTAAAAGAAGTATAGGGATTGCTACTGTAAAGGGATTTCCAATCTCTACAGCGGCAGAAAGATTTATTGAATTTATTAAAGAATAGATTTTTCGTAGTATTAGTTTTTATAGTATATACAATTTTAAATTGTATAATTTGAAATCTATAATTTATATAGAGATGAAGAAAAATAGACTCTATTAGATGAATACTTATCTAGTAGAGTCTTTCTTTATAAGTAAATATTAATATATTTTAGTGATTATAGATTAATTTACTATATATCTATATTGCATTTTAAATTATTATTTTTATTTCAGATTTGTTAATACTCATCACGTTCACTATTTCTAAATTCTACAGGTGTCTTGTTAGTGAGTTTCTTAAAAACTATACTATAATAATTTTGATTATTAAATCCAACTGAAAGAGCTATATCCAATATAGATAAGTTTGTTTCTAATAATAGCCTTTTACTATGGTATACTCTAATTTCATTTAAAGTTTGAGAAAATGTTTTACCAGTTTCTTTCTTTAATATACTGCAAAAATAACACTTATTAATATTAAGATATTTTGAAATATCTTCTAATGTTATTGGTTCACTATGCCTGGCATCAATATAATCTAGGGCTTTTTTTACATATAAGCTATAAGGCATGTTATTAATATTTTGTTTTCTCTTTACATAATTACTACTTTTTGCTATGTCATCAAGTAATGAAATTAAATGAGGAATACAGCACTTAGGCTTGTACAAAATACCTGTAGGATTTACTTTATTCGATGTGTAAGGACCTATAATAAATATACCTCTATTAATATTATTAGGACAGATATAACAAGCTGTAAAATGGATATTGTCAAAGCAAGATATTGTTACTACAGGATTATTCTTTTTGTTAAATATTTCATGTGTAGTCTTTTCATAAATATCATTGTTAAGAAATATCTCATCTAAATCTCCATTATATCCTACAGAAT
Source organism: Gottschalkia purinilytica (assembly GCF_001190785.1). NCBI lineage: Bacteria > Bacillati > Bacillota > Tissierellia > Tissierellales > Gottschalkiaceae > Gottschalkia > Gottschalkia purinilytica. The sequence continues at coordinate 14,561 of NZ_LGSS01000024.1, forward strand.
GAATAAGAGTTCCATCAAAATTAAAAGCTTTAATTGGAATGTGAGTGCATAAAAAAAACTTTTCCATGGTTGAACATATATGATCTTTAATGAAACAATTAAATCCACTCCTTTTAAATTTTGTTTAAATATAGTTATAAAAATCTAAATATACTTAGATTTTTATTTGTTAAAAAATTATATAATCAATTGAGAATGAATATCAAATCCAATTAACTATTAAATAATTATATCAATAAGAGGTTGGAGGTGTCAAATAAAGGGACTTATTATACAACAAAGGAGGAAATATGAAAAAACGATATTTATTTTTAGCATTAATTATCTTATCGTTAGCCTCAATATTCATTGGAGTGAAGGAAATAAGCTTCTTAGATATATTAAATCTTGATGAAGAAAAAACTAGAATAGTACTTATAAGTAGGCTTCCTCGTTTGATTAGTATTATTGTAGCAGGAGTTAGTATGAGTATAAGTGGACTTATTATGCAGCAGATAAGTCGTAATAAATTTGTATCACCAACTACAGCGGGAACTATAGACTGTGCTAAGTTAGGGATGTTAGTTTCTCTAATAGTATTTTCATCAGCCAGTTCTCTTAAAAAGATGATGATTGCATTTGCTTTTTCACTAGTGGGTACATTTTTATTTATGAGAATTATAAAAAAGATAAAGTTTAAAAATGTAATTTTTATTCCACTTGTAGGTATAATGCTTGGAAATATTATAGACTCAATTACAACTTTTTTCGCATACAAGTATGATATGATACAAAACATCTCTTCTTGGCTACAAGGAAACTTTTCCATGATTATTAAAGGACGTTATGAGCTTTTATATTTTAGTATTCCTCTTGTAATAATAGCTTTTCTATATGCTAATAAGTTTACAGTTGCAGGTATGGGCGAGGACTTTTCTAAAAATCTAGGGCTAAATTACAATAGCATTGTAAATTTAGGACTCATTATTGTAGCTCTAGTGTCAGCATTACTCATAATTACAGTAGGTAAGATACCATTTTTAGATCTTATAATTCCTAATATAGTTACAATATATCAAGGTGATAACTTAAAAAATAGTATTTTGCATACAGCTTTACTAGGAGCAGTATTTCTTTTAGCTTGTGACATACTAGGACGTATTATTATATATCCTTATGAGATTTCAATAGGTCTTACAGTTGGCATAATAGGAAGCGGCATATTTCTTTATTTGCTAATTAGGAGGAAAGCACATGAAGCATAGAAAGAAGATATTTTTTCTTGCAATTTTAGCATTAATATTTATAGCACTATTTATATTTTTAGGAATAAATAAAGGCAATTGGGATTATGCACTACCTAAACGTTCTTTGAAGGTACTTGGGATTGTTTTGATAGGAGGATCTATAGCTTTTTCTTCAATAATATTTCAAACCATTACTAATAACCGAATATTAACACCTAGTGTACTAGGATTAGATTGGTTATATATGTTTATACAGACATTTATAGTTTTCTTACTTGGTTCTACAAACATAATAGTCATGAATGACAATATTAACTTTATTTTATCTGTTGGACTTATGATAATATTTTCGATTCTTTTATATAAGATGTTATTTAAGAAAGAACAGAAAGATATTTTCTTCTTGTTATTAGTAGGATTAATATTTGGAACTTTATTTCAAAGTACATCGTCTTTTATACAGATGTTAATTGACCCTAATGAGTTTTTAGTTATACAAGATAAGATGTTTGCTAGTTTTAATAATATAAATACGGAAATTTTAACTATATCAATTATAACCATTATTTTAGTAATTGCTTATATCTATAAATATATTAAAGTTTTTGATGTTATGTCTCTAGGAAAGGAACAAGCTATAAATCTAGGAGTAGATTATGAAAAAATTGCAAAGAGAATACTTATTGTCGTTGCTATACTTGTATCAGTTTCTACAGCTTTAGTAGGACCAATAACATTTCTAGGAATACTTGTAGTTAACCTTGCTTATGAGTTCTTAAAAACATATAAACATAAATATCTAATTATAGGATCTATTTTAATAAGCATAATTGCATTAGTTGGAGGACAGTTGATTATTGAAAGGTTTATAAACTTTGATACAACTATAAGTGTAATTATAAATTTTGTTGGTGGACTTTATTTTATACATCTGCTATTAAAGGAGAAGAACGCATGATAGAAGTTAGTAATATAGTAAAAAAGTATGGAAATAAAGATGTTGTGGATAATATATCTTTAAAAATACTAGATGGTAAGATTACATCTTTTATTGGTCCAAATGGAGCAGGGAAAAGTACACTATTGTCTATTATAAGTCGTCTTATAAAGAAAGACCAAGGAGAAGTTTTAATTGATGGAAAAGAAATTGAAAAGTGGAATAACAATGATCTTTCAAAGAAGATATCTATATTAAAGCAGTCCAATCACATAAATATAAGATTAACTATTAGAGAATTAGTAAGCTTTGGACGATTTCCTTATTCTCAAGGTAAGCTTCTTGAAGAAGATTGGAAATATGTTGATGAAGCAATTAGATATATGAAGTTAGAAGATATACAGCATAAATATCTTGATGAACTAAGTGGAGGACAAAGACAAAGAGCCTATATAGCAATGATTATGGCTCAAAATACGGATTATATTCTTTTGGATGAACCTTTAAATAATTTAGATATGAAACACTCAGTAGAGATAATGAAGATTTTAAGATCTTTGGTGGATGAACTTGGGAAGACAGTAGTTATAGTTATACATGATATTAACTTTGCATCTTGTTATTCAGATTATATAGTTGCACTAAAAGATGGAAAGATAGTTGGAGAAGGTAATACTAAAGAAATCATTGATAAAGAAGTATTAGAAGGAATATATGAGATGGACTTTAATATACAAAATATAGAAGACCAAAGAATTTGTATTTACTTCTAATAATTAATTAAAACGAATAAATTTAAAAGTTAATTTAACTAATTTTAATAAAAAGACTAAGAGGTGAGATTAAATGTATAAAAAGAAAAGTTTAATTTTAACAGTATTATTAGTAGTTGTTTCTATGTTTGCCCTTACTGCTTGTGGTTCTAATAAGGAGGAACCAACTGCAAAAGATGATTCTAAGAAAGAAGCTGTTACAGATACTATCAAAGTTACTCATGAATTAGGGGAAGCTACTGTAAATAAAAATCCTAAAAAAGTAGTTGTTTTTGATTACGGTGTAATAGATTCACTCGATAAAATGGGTATAGAAATTAACGGCTTACCAAAGTCTAATCTTCCTGCATTCCTTAAAAAATATGAAAATGATAAGTATGAAGATATAGGGACTTTATTCGAACCAAACTTTGAAAAAATTCATGAAATGAAACCAGATTTAATTATTATATCTGGAAGACAGGCAAAACAATATGATGAACTTAACAAAATAGCTCCAACTGTTTATTTTAATTTAGATGGAGCAAACTATATGGATTCTTTTAAAGAAAATATGAAAACTTTAGGAAAGATATTTGATAAGGAATCTGTTATTAGCGATGAGCTTAAAAATATTGATGATTCTGTAAAAAAATTAAGTGATAAGGCAAAATCAAATGGAAAAAATGGATTAGTTATTTTAGCTAATGATGGTACACTTAGTGCTTATGGAGAAGGATCAAGATTTGGTATTATACACAAAGAATTTGGGGTTACTCCTGTTGATAAAAACATTGAAGTATCTAACCATGGTCAAAACATTTCTTTTGAATATATAGTAGAGAAGGATCCTGATCATATATTTGTTATTGACAGAACTGCTGTAGTAGGTGGTAACACATCTGCAAAACAAGTTTTAGAAAATGACTTAATTAAGAATACAAAGGCATATAAGAATAAACAAATAGTATATCTTAACCCTGAAATTTGGTATATATCAACTGGTGGACTTAATTCCACTATGGAAATGATTAAGGAAGTAGAAGAAGGAATTAAATAGATAACATCAGAATTATGTAAGACATGCTTCCATATTTGACTTACGTTCCGTAAGAGAGTTGATGAGAGCTCTACAAGGGTAAATGTGTTACTTTACCCTCGTAATGGTAGCAAATTGGTTAAGTCCAGATAAAAGAGATAAGGCGAACATTCCAGTCATCACCTTTGGTGTAGCTCAGATGTTCGCCTTTTTTGATACCTAAAATAAGATTTCAGAATAGAGAATAACTGGAATACTTAAGTCTGCTATAAAAGCTATTTTTCATCTTATCAGACCTTAGAGGATAAAGTGGGAAGTTCCAGCCATACGACAATCGCTAAATCGTTTGGATAGAAAAACTGAGATTTATTAATAAAATCAGTTCAGTAAGGCATGAGATAGCAGAAGCAACCTATATATAATCAAAACCCTATTCTATCTATCTACTATACTTATATCAAAAAAGTATAAAAGGGCATTGGGTGAAAAGCGAAGCTAATTAAAGTATGATATTCTGTTCTCATAAAGGAGGTAGATAATATGCAAGCATGGGAAGCAATTCAAACGTCCATTGATTATATTGAAGAACATTTAAAAGAGGATATTAAAATAGAGGAACTCGCCCACGTTGCAGCTTTATCCCCATTTTATTATCAACGATTATTTAGTCGTCTTGTTGGAAAGCCAGTTAATGAATACACCAAACTCCGTCGATTAGCCAATGCTGCAACTGCTTTGAAAAATAAAGATTGCCGTATTATGGATATTGCATTGGAGTACAGATTTTCAAGTCATGCAAATTTTTCACGGGCATTTAAAGGGACCTTTGGAATTACACCAGATGAATATAGAACTACTCCAACAAGACTAAACAATTTTGTTAAACCTAATCTTATGTTGAATTACGTAGTCATTGATGAAGGTGTACCACTAATTGTAGATGACATTGTCTTAGAAATTCACCGTAAAACTTTAAATACACCTGAAACGTATTTAGGTCTTACTGCTCAAGTACCAATCTCACAGCAAATACCAGTTGGAGAGAGTACAGGCATCGATATTCCAGGTAAGTTATGGTACGATTTTCATAATCAAAAATCAGAAATTGCTAATCTTATAGAAAGTGACATTGAATTGGGAGCTTCTTTTATGAGTAAAGGGGAAGTAGGAGAATTTACTTATTTCGCTGGCTCGCTAACAAACTTTCCTAATGTTAATACTGAAAAATTTATAAAGTGGGAATTACCTGCTAATGAGTATGTTGTATGCTACTTAGAGGCTCCAACTTTTGAAGAACTCGTAACATCATGTCTTAATAAAGCTCACAAGTATTTATTTGAAACATGGCTAAAAAATCATAAATTAGTAACACAGCCTTTTTCAGCAGAGAAGTATTTTAGAAATTCTTCAGAAGTAAATTGTATGGAAATATGGGTTGTTCCTATTCCAAATTCATCTGTATAAGTATTAAAAATATTGCCTGGATAAATAATAAACACAGTTTAGCAATAACTTTATCTTGAAAAATTACGTAGACAAAAGGCTACACGGTGGTTTTGAAACAGAGTAATCAAAGCCACTATTTTCTTTTTGGGGAAAATGGATTGATGGAAGGTGGTTGATACGTTCCTGTAACTACTGTTGATGACAACATTAGCACAAGAATGCATAAAGAGTCCACTATGAGTAAATCTTCCTTTAGACTTATCATAATCATCTATAATTTTGTAAGCATTATTGAGATTCCAGAGAGCAACAGCAAATTAGCATGATATTATTCATGCCTTATAAAAAAATAGTTACTTTTTCTCTACAAACTATGGGCTTTATATGAAGACATGTCTTTATTTTCAAATTGTTGTTGACACTTTTAGCACTGTTTTATATAATTGCTTTTAATAGAATCGGTAAATGAGCTGGTAGTTGCTATTTG
>NZ_LGSS01000025.1 GCF_001190785.1 Gottschalkia purinilytica
CTAGGAATTAACTGGCTTTTCACTATTCAATTTTCAAAATTCAAACTTGCTTAATTACTTTATCATCTTTGTCGTTCTTTGTCAAGAACTTTTTTATTTTGTTTTTCACCACTGAGTGATGACTCTTACTACTATATCACATATGAACCTTCATGTCAATAGTTTTTTTATTTGTTTTTTATTAATTCAACTTGCTATCTTTTTATATCACTATTTTTAGAGAGCAGATTTTCATTTTCACATATTCGCAGTTAAAAGTCAATAGTTTTTTTATAATTTTACTTTAAATTGTATTATTTTTTTTGTTTTGTCTAAACTCTAACTATGATTTTTTATTAAATATAGTAGCAATTTAAGCAATTTATGAATAATCTAAAGTACAAGTTGAGGAGGATATAATATGTCCATTCATTATAAAAAGAGAAATGTTTCTATTGACTCAAGTTCTCCTTTAGCTAAATCAAATTTGAATGATATACTACTTGAGTATTTAGATAACTATTATGATAATAGTTATGATAAATTAGTTATACTTTGTATAGGGACAGATAGGTCTACTGGTGATTCCCTAGGGCCTTTAATAGGATACAAATTATATGATATGCTCAAAATATATCCAAATGTTTTAGTTTTAGGAACTTTAGACTCTCCTGTTCATGCTAAAAACCTTGAGAAAAAGATAGAATGGATTTACTCTCAATTTAAAAAGCCTTTCATTATCGCTATAGATGCTTGTTTAGGAAAGCAAGAAAGAATAGGATATATAAATATTTGTAAGGGATCTATAAAACCAGGTGCTGGAGTAAACAAAGTACTTCCTGAAGTAGGGGACATGCACATAACAGGCATAGTTAATTTTAGCGGCTTCATGGAATATATAGTTCTTCAAAATACTAGACTTAATTTAGTTATGCGCATTGCCGATATCGTGTCTTCTAGTCTAATAATATCTTTATGGAGATTTTTTAAAAAGCAAAAAGAGTTAAATCAGAAATAGATTCATAAAAAAACTCTGACTCAAATATATTTGAGTCAGAGTTTTTTTCTTTAGAAAGTAACAGACTTTCCATAGTAAGCACACTCTAATATCTTTTCAAAATCTTGTGCACTAGCTTCTCTTGGATTAGAAGCTGTACAAGGGTCTAAAACAGCATTTTCTGATATGTATCTTACTGTAGATTTAAATTTATCTTCCTCTACTCCAATTTGTTTTAATGTAGAAGGTATATTTAATAAAGTATTTAACTTTTGTATTGTATCTATTAATGAATCAACGAGTTGTTTTTCAGTTCCTCCTTGTAATCCAAGTAGCCTAGCTATATCTGCATATCTACTTAAAGAAGATTTAGCATTAAATTGAATTACATATGGTAGTAAGATTGCATTACAACATCCATGTGGAATTTCATATTGTGCTCCTATTTTATGAGCTAAACTATGAGTTATTCCTAGAAGAGCATTACTAAAAGACATACCTGCTAAACATTGAGCTATATGCATTTCTCCTCGTGCTTCTTCGTCTCCATTATAAGATGCAACTATATTATCAACTATACTAATTATAGATTCTTTTGCTAAGGAATCTGAAAATCTAGATCTATTAGAAGCTAAATATGCTTCTATGGCATGAGTAAGTGCATCCATTCCAGTATAAGCTACTAACTTTGGAGGCATAGTATTTGGAATATCAGTATCTAAAATTGCTATATCTGGAGTTATTTCAAAGTCAGCAAGAGGATATTTTATTTTTTGAGAGTAATCTGTTATCACAGAAAAAGCTGTAACTTCTGTGGCAGTACCACTAGTTGAAGGTATTGCTACAAATATGGCTTTGTTTCTAAGTCTAGGAATAGTAAATGGATCTTTTATGTCATCAAAAGTTTTATCTGGGTGTTCATAAAATACCCACATAGCTTTAGCAGCATCTATTGGAGAACCACCACCAATAGCTACTATCACATCTGGCTCAAATTCCCTCATTTTTTCTGCACCATTCATTACTGTTTCTACAGAAGGGTCTGGTTCAACACCTTTAAAGACAGTAACTTCAAGTCCTGCTTCTTTTAATGTGTTTTCTACTTTTTTTAAGAATCCAAACTTCTCCATTGAAGAGCCACCAGTTATAACCATAGCTTTTTTATGTCCCTTTAAATTTTTCAGCTCTTCTAATGCTCCTTTACCAAAATATAAATCCCTAGGTAATGTAAATCTAGCCATAACATCACTCCCTAATATTTTTTGTATATCTTATTATATTTAGTATATATAATTATTTTGTTTTTTACAATTTTATCCATGTCCATAAAACGCATTTATGCTCAAAAATAATCCAATTTCATACTAATAAAACAAAAGAATGTACAAGATTAGCTAAAAAGACTCTAAGTTTATTTCAATTGCATAAAACATTTAAGTCTACATATTTAAATTAAAACAACCATGAGAATTCATAACTCTAAACTACCATAATACATTTTTTAAAATAGGTTATATCACATTTAATTTTTAAAGTCATACTTCTAAAGAACATATCTTAGTTTAATTAATCAATAATCTCACTTATTTACACATTAGATATCAATCAAATATAGGACTATATGATCTATTAGTTATTATTTTATTTATTTCCTGTGTATTCTTACCTTTTGCATTAATAAGTAATGTGCCTTTATTACCTGTATCTTCTTGGCTGTTACTCATACTTATAATATTGCTATAATAAGAAATATCTTGTCCGTCTGCCATATATATTACAGCCTCTATATTTTCCCCACTATCTATATCTACTATCTCATATCCTAAATTATGCAAATCAGTTCTTATTTCGTCTAGTCCATCCTGAACTACTATTTTCATAGACATAAAAAACACCCCCATAGATTTAATATATGTTTATTATCATCTATGGGGGATATTTTTATTCTTATATTAACTACATATAATACTTAATTTTTCATCACATATTTCAAATATAGACTCATCTTCAACTTTTAATACTTCTCCATCTATATTAAGATTAATACTATTCTTAAAGTTAATCTTTACAGTTTTACATCTGTAGAATTCTACATATTTTTTTATTTCTTCGTGTCTACCTTTAAATATAATAGGAAATAAAGCTAATAACTTTATTTTATTTACATCTTTTATTATACATACATCGAAATATCCATCATCCATTAACGCCATAGGACAAATTTTCATTCCACCACCATAATTACTTCCATTTCCTATAGCTACTAATAGAGCATCTCTTTCAATTTCTTTATTGTCTAATTTTATTTCGAACTTTTTAATTTTATAGGAGACTATAGTTTTTAATAGTCCTAGAGTATATGCAAATTTACTTTTTATATGTTTTTTTATCTTTTGAGTATTTTTAACTATATCAGCATCTATTCCTATACTAGAAACATTTAAAAATAATTTATCATTTGCTTTCCCTATATTTATCTGTTTTACATTAGGATTTGTTATATAGGATAAAGCTTGTATAGTATCCATTGGTATATTTAAACTTCTAGCCAAATCATTTCCAGTTCCACCTGGAATTATGCCTAAAGTTCCTTTTTTTCTTGATATAATGCCATTTGCAACTTCATTTATAGTTCCATCTCCACCTACAGCCACAATTGTATCATATCCTTTTTCTATACCTTGAATAGTTATTTCTGTTGCTTGACCTGCTCTTTCAGTTTCTACAATTTCATAATCTATATAAATATTGTGACCAATATATTCTTCTATAACAGGTATAAGCTTTTTTGCCTTTGTCTTTCCTGCTACAGGATTTACTATAAAAAGTACTTTCACTGTAATCCTCCACCAATATTAAAATCTAATACTCTAGTACACTTGCTTGCTTTCTAGCTCTATCTAAAGCCTGAATTTCTTCTACAGATAGGGCATAGTTAGATTCTCCATTAACTATTGGTTTCGCATATACATTACTATCTTCTCTTCCATATATACTTGTAAGAATAAATCCATTTAAACTTTCATCTAATAATGCTATTGAGAAACTTAAGTCACTTCCCATATCATTAAATGCATTATATCTTATAAATCCAACTTTCTGTACAGCAAACTTTACTTTACTTTCTATATCTTCACATTTTTCTTTAGTTTCTAAAACTTCTGTTTTTACTTTATTTACATCATCTAAGTATTTTACTAGCATATTTTCTAGTGATTGTCCACTAGTCCCTTGAAGTATCTTGTAAAGTTTATTGTATTTTCTCACCATAGACGCTATTTTTATTCTATTCAATAAGTTGAAAAACAAAAGTAATATACATGCTATTAAAAGTGCAAAGGTTATTTCAAAATTATAGGTGATAAAAATACTTTTAAGGTATTCCATATGCTTCTCCTTTCTCTGTTTTGTCAATTATTAAGATTATTCTACTATATCTGCCAAATTCCTTCTGGTTCGATGATAAATAAAACAATTATACAGTAGTTTCGTCATATGGTCCTATATTTCATCTACTATTTGCTTAATTGCTTCTATTGTTTTATCTATATCTTCTTTAGTTGTAAAAGGTCCTATGCTAAACCTTACTGTACCTTGCTCGAAAGTTCCTATAGTTTTATGAGCTAAAGGTGCACAATGTATTCCAGGTCTTACTCCTATATCATATACATTGTCTAACACATATGCTATTTCTGATGAGTCTTCTTCTCCTATATTTATTGATACCACAGGAGCATGTTTCTTAACATCACAAGGTCCATATATTTTTACTTCTTCTATCTTTTTTAGTTCTGATATAAAATACTCAGTTAAATGCTGCTCATGTTTTCTGATATTTTCTATACCTCTATCTAGAATATATTTTATTCCTGCATATAGTCCGGCTATCCCTGGAGTATTAGGAGTTCCACTTTCAAACTTATCTGGAAGCATATCAGGCTGTATTAAAGATTCTGAACTACTTCCAGTTCCTCCTTCTCTTATACTTCTAATTTCAAGTCCTTCTCTTATACACAATCCACCTATCCCTTGAGGTCCTAGCAAACTTTTATGTCCTGGAAACACAAGTATGTCTATATTCATATCTTTTACATCTATGTCATATACTCCGGCTGTTTGAGCTGCATCAACTATATAAATTATATCATTTTCTTTAGCTATTTGTCCTATATGTTTTATTGGAAATATAGTTCCAGTAACATTAGAGGCATGAGTTGTCACTATAAGTTTTGTATTAGGTCTTATACTTTTTTCTATATCTTCTAGATTGATATTACCATCTTCATCACATTCCACTATAGTTGTCTCTACGCCTATTTTTTCTAAGGCTTTAAGGGGTCTTAATATAGAATTGTGTTCCATAGATGATGTTATAACGTGGTCTCCTGAGTTGAGAACTCCTTTAATTGCTAAATTAAGCGCATCCGTAGCATTGTATGTGAATACTACATTCATAGGATCATCTATGTTAAAAAATTTAGCTATTAGTTCTCTAGTCTCATATATTATTCTACCAGCTTGAAGAGCTAACTTATGACCAGATCTCCCTGGATTAGCACCATAGTGTTTCATAGAATCCATTACTGCTTCGTAAACTTCATCCGGTTTTGGATAAGTTGTAGCAGCATTATCTAAATATATCATTTTAATATCACCCCTAAAATTAGCTTTTATATAGTATAGTCCTAAGCTTAAGTTTTGGTCTGACATTTTTAAGAAAATTTTTAAATTTTCATTAAAAATTATATAACAGCTTAAAAAAGATTAAGCTGTTACCATAATTATAGAATATTATATTTACTTATTAATTAAAAGTAGTTTTTATATATTGTAATTATTTTTTTATATCTCTTAAGCTTATTAAATTTCCACCATTTTTTACTAAAATAATTTCCGTAATTATACCTGTTGCTATCTCTTCAGGTATATTACTTCCCATATCAATTCCTATAGGAGAATATATTTTATCTAGACTTTCTTTTGATATGCCTTTATTAATTAAGGTTTCCTTTATATTTTTTATTTTATTAGAGCTTCCCATCATCCCAATATATCTTGCTCCTCTATCTATCACAGCCTTAAGTGCCACTTCATCGAATTTGTGTCCATGAGTTACCAAAACTATATAGCAATTATCATTTATAGGATAGTTTTTTAAATCTTCTTCTATATTTCCTGGATATAATTCACTTGCTTCTGGAAATCTTTCTCTGTTACAGTAATTCTCCCTATCATCAAATATAACTATATCAAAATTTTGTGTTTTAGCTACTTTATATAGCTGTGATCCTATATGTCCTCCACCTACTATAAGTAACTTAGGCTTTGGCTTAAATACTTTAATAAATATATCTGCTTTAACATCACATACCTTTCCTGAATGTTCTTTTTCTATATTTAAATCATAATGAAAAAGTTCACTTTCTCCTTTTTCTAGGCACTCTTTAGCTTTTTTTGTGCATATAAATTCAACATTTCCGCCTCCTACAGTTCCAAAAGTCGAACCATCTTCAAATACGCACATCATAGCTCCTATTTTTCCTGGATTAGTTCCTTGTATTTTGGTAACAGTAGCTAAAGCTACTTTTTTTCCTTTACCGATCTCTTTAAGAACCTTATCTAATATTTGACATTCCATATTAATCTCCCCTACATGCCTTTTTTATTTTTCATGTATAATATGGCCTCAAGCACTCCTCCACCAATAGATCTAGCTTTATCTGATATAGTAAAACAATGATCTCTTGAACACCTAGGATCTATATCTGCTATTTTTAAATCCTTAAGAACCTTTGATCCGTTTTTTATTATTCCCCTTAGTGTCCCATCTAAAGTAGCCTTAACAGGCACATTTTCTACATATGCTATATCTTCACCTTTTTTCACAACATCGCCAATTTTTTTTATATTTTTTATTACACCACTTTCAGGAGATTTTATAACTCTTTCCTTTCCATATCCCATGATAAGTCCTGGAATTCCTGTATTCTCTTGAGCCTTTCCCTCAAATATTAAAGAACCTAAATAATGCCCTCTATTTGTTTCTATAACTACATCTACGTCTTTATTAGCTTCAAATCCCGGCCCTATAGCTATAGTTATAGGAGCCATATCCTTTTTTGTTCCTATGTTTCTCTTAGCCATTATTGCATCTACTAATATGTCTGCCTTTATGGATTCTATTATCTTACATTCTGGATCAACCATTACAGGAATATTTCCGTCTTCCCAAGCTTTCTTAACTTCTTCTATTGTTTCTACTCTAATACCTGTTACTCCATCTATTTCTATTTCTCCTTCAAATATGGCTTGAGCAAATGAAACTGTTCTTCTTATAACTAGTGGTTTTTCTATATCCAGCATAACAATCTTAAATCCGCTTCTATGCAATCTATGTCCTATACCCGTGGCTAAGTCTCCTGCACCTCTAATTACTACTACATCCTTCATTTGTTTATCAACTCCATTCCTGTTAATCGTTTATAGTCCTGTAAAGTATCAATATCTTCACCGAAAAAGCTTTTATCCATTTCTATGAACTTAACTTTGTCTATGTTTTTATCTATAACTTCTCTTCCCCCTATATCTCCATTTATCATTAAGAGACTATCTCTATAGTGAGAAGAAAAAATAACAGGACTTCCTCTTTTTTCATCATAAGTCGGAACTACTATTTCTTTATTTTTTATAAATTCATTTATTAGTGTATTTATAGCATTTGAACTTATAAAAGGTTGATCTCCTACTACAAACATGTATCCTTTAGAGTTCAAATTTGTATTTTTTATTCCTATTTTCATAGCTTCACTTTGACCTAATTGAGCATAAGGATTATAAACTGTATAAATCTCATATTTTTCTCCTATATTCTTTACCAGTTCTTTTCTATATACAAGTATTATTTCTTGAACATTGGAGTTTTTTACTTTTTGTATAACTCTTTCTATCATTGGTAATCCGTCTATTTCTAATAACAGCTTGTCTCTTCCCATTCTTTTTGAAAACCCTGAAGCCATTATTATAGCACTAATCAACTTATCACCTCTTACTCATTCATACTTCCTACTATAATTTCATCTATTTCACACTCATTGTCTAAAAGAAGGTTCTTAATTTTTAAAGCGGAACTAATTCGTTCTTCTCCCTCAGCCTTATTAAGTATTAAATATTTTTTACTAAGTTTAGGTGAATCTTTATATAATCCTTCATTTGATATTACTAAGTTAAATATTATATTTTCATCTATTATTTCTCCAAACTTACTATCTGTAACACTAGTAAATATTTCAGGTCTATGGACATTTTTTTCATTTATTTCTTTTCCAACGGAATCCATTCCTATTACCCCTATTACCTTTGTGGTACTATTTGGTATAACAGGCTCATGATAAGAAGGTGCTTTTATAGGTTTTCTTTTTGATCCATCTGCTTCTACTAAAATAACGTCAAATATATTTTTACTGACTATGTCCTCTATAGTTTCTTTTTCTATACCTTTTAACTTATCTTCTCTTATGATATTTTTAACTATTACTGTAACCGATCCATTGGTAACGTTTTCCATATTATCTTTGATACCTTCACCATAAATTATAAAATTATCGTATTGTGATTCATCTGGCATCATTATAGCTGTAGTAGTAGTTACTAGCACCTTCTTATTCAGCGCTCTCAGTTCTTTAGCTAATTTAAACATAGTAGTAGTTTTTCCACCACCACCTACTATAGACACAAGTTCAAATTCATTTAAATTGATATCTATTTTTTTAGATAGATTCAATTTATCACCTACTTTCCAAATGGACATACCGGATAATTACAAACTTCACAGTTTAAGCATAGTCCTCCATGTCCTAACTTTGCTATATCTCTTCTGGTTAAAATTTCTCCTGAAAGGATTCTCGGAAGTGTTAAATCAAGAATAGTTGCTTTGTGATACATTCCACATGCAGGTATTCCCATAATAGCTACATTATCTTTGTAGGCTAGCATAAACATAGCTCCGGGAAGCACAGGTGACCCATAGGTTATTACATTATTTGAAACATTTCTTATTGCTGAAGGAGTTACATCATCTGGATCTACAGACATACCTCCTGATGTTAATACAACATCAGCTCCAGATTCAATAAGATAATTTATTTCTTCCTCTATTTTTTCTTGATTATCAGGTGCATATCTTATCTCTAGTAAAATTCCACCATAGTCCTTGATCTTCTGAGTAAATACAGGACCAAATTGATCCTTTATTCTTCCTTCATATACCTCTGATCCAGTGACAACTGCACCTATTTTTAAAGGTTTGAATTTTTTTACTCTTATAATTTTATTAAGCTTTTCAGATATATATTTTATTTTATTTATCTTCTCTTTATCTATAATAAGAGGTATTATTCTCGTTCCTGCTACAACTTGACCTTTTCTTACTAAAGAATTGTTATGAAGAGTTGATAGTATAAGTAGATCAATACTATTCACCTCTTCTAAACCTTCAACATTAACTTTAAGTATTCCGTCATATTCTGCTTTTAATGAAACTTTTCCTTCAGATGGACCTTCAAAGTATAGCCCTTCACCAGATACATGCTCTGCTATTTTAAAAGCAGCATCATCTTCATGTAATTCATTCTCTTTAATATCTAAAATATAAATGTTATTTTTCCCCATATCTTTTAACTTTTCAATATCTTCTTCTCTTATAACATGCCCTTTTTTAAATGCTACACCTTTAAACTCTCCTGGAACTATTCTAGTTAAATCATGAGCTAAAACCATACCAACTGCATCTTCTACTTTAACTTTTTTCAAAACTTAAACCTCCCACTCTAACTTACTAATAATATAATACTTTAAATTAAACTTAATTTATTAATTATATATACGTATAGTGAATTTTTATCTTGAAAGATATTAAAGGAGTGAGATTTAAAGCTCTATTAATCTAGCTTTATAGCTTTATCTAATCCTTTAGTTTATTATAACCATATAATAAACTAAAAATTAATGAAGTTTAAAATTCTAGTAAAGACTCTACCGAAAGACCTACTTGAAATACACGTTGTCTTTCATCTAGTATAGCGAGGAATTTAAACCTCCTCCCGTCTTCAACTCGTTCTTTAATACAAGTCGTTATGAAATCTTTTTTATTTTTCAAATCACTATATATATCATCAAGATCATATAAATTAATTCCTATACTATGTTTTTCATTACAATACTTAACAATTCCATTTTTATCTGCTATATATATACTATCTACCCCAGTGGCTTTAAGCATATCATTTAAAAAATTGTCATTTATATCTTTATTTTTACTTTGATTAACTATGAATCTAACATCTCTCAGCATTTTTCCTTCCATTACTTTACTTGCAACATATTGAAGCATGTCATCAGTAGATTTATCTAAATAGTGTATAACCTCTTGTAAGCTAGTTGATTTTTCATTTTGAACTATAACCTGACTTTTTATTTCTTGCATTTGGCCTGTCACTTCTCTAGTAAAGTCTGTTATTTCTTGTATATTAACTAGCATTTCTTTTCCATTTTTATTTAGTTTTTCCATAACCGAAGT
This sequence comes from Gottschalkia purinilytica, assembly GCF_001190785.1. Lineage (NCBI taxonomy): Bacteria > Bacillati > Bacillota > Tissierellia > Tissierellales > Gottschalkiaceae > Gottschalkia > Gottschalkia purinilytica. The sequence goes on from NZ_LGSS01000025.1 coordinate 10,551, forward strand.
TATATTTTGTACTTTATCTGTTGTAAGTATTAATGAATCATTTATTCTATTAAAATCATCTACATTTTTTTCAATTATAGCATATCCTTCTTCCATATTTGAAACTTCTTTTTCCATGTCCTTTGAAATTTTAACAATGTCTTCTCTTAGTTTCAAAATAACGTCTGATATTTTTTCTGATACTTCATTAGTTTCTTTAGCTAATTTACTAACTTCAGTTGCAACTACAGCAAATCCTCTTCCCTCTTCACCTGCTCTTGCAGCCTCTATTGAAGCATTTAATGCTAACATATTTGTTTGATAAGCTATGGAATTTATAAGCTCAATAAATTTGGATACACTTTCAGAGTAATCCTTAAGTTCATTTATTTTATTAGCTGTTTCAACTACCATATCTCTAGTTGATTTTATTTTTTCCTTAGCAATACCAGTTGCATTTATTCCTGCTTGTGTTGCCTCTATAGATTCAGTAGTGAATTTACATGTTTCTGCAGCTTCTTTACTTATGTGTTCTAAATTATTTGTTGTTTCTTCTGTTTTTTCTGAAATGTTATTTAACATTTGTAGTTGTATTTCACTATTTTCACTTGTCATTTCTGCTGATGAAGCTATAGTTTGAATTCCTGCTAATGATTCATCATATATATTATTTATTTCTTTACTTACTTTCGAAACTTCTACAGATAAGTTAGCCTGGCTTTTAAAGCTACTTTTCATTTCTCTTATTACTTCTCTTAGCTCCCCCATTATTTCACTATTTATCCCAGCACTACTTTCTTTTATATCTATCATGAGATCATTTTTATTTATACTATTTAAATAAAATCTAACCTTATCTATATAATAACTATAAATCTTAAATAAAGCTATAGATGTTCCAAAAGAAATTATTAAAATTAATGCTAAAGTAAATACAATATTATCAAACTTTACTACTAAAAATGCAAATAATCCATGTAACACTACTAATCCTAAAAAAAACTTAATTATACTTTTTATTTTCCCACTACCCATTTTCTAGACCCTCCCCCTAATGAACGGCTAGTTAATCATTATTTTCTCTGTTCCTTTTCAACTATTAATTTTAATAGTTTTTCAGGTGTTACAGGCACTTCGGTAACCCTTACTCCTACTGCATTATATATCGCATTTAATATTGCTGGAGCAACATATGTCATAACTGGTTCACCTATTCCCTTAGCTCCAAATGGACCTGTACTTTCTGGATCTTCTACTATTATCTTTTCTACATTAGGCATATCTAAAGAAGTAGGTATAAGATAATTAGAAAATCTATTATGCTTTATTTCTCCCTTTTTAACATTTAAGTCCTCAAATATAGCGTATCCATAACCCATAGCAAATCCTCCATCTATTTGACCTTCTATTAGTAAAGGATTTATTGCTTTTCCTACATCTTGAGCTACTACTGCATTTATTATATCTACTTTTCCTGTTTCCGTATCTACTTCAACTTCTACTCCACATGCTCCAAATGTATAAGGCCAGTAAGGACATCCTTGACCCTCTTCTTCATCCATTTGTGTTGAATGAGCTATAAAGACTTCTTCTTTTCTGAGTAAATTATCTTTAAAGCTCTTTGCTATATCCTCAAATGTAACTCTTTTATCTGGAAAAGTTTTAAGATAAACATTTTTATTCTCTACTTTAAGACCTGTTTCACTATTCAATTCTAAAATTTCTACCGCTCTTTTTATTATTTCTTTCTTCAACGATTCTGCTGCCTTTTTTATTGCATTCCCAGTATTGTATGTTTGTCTACTTGCAGCTGCTGTTCCCGAATCTGGAGTTATACTAGTATCTTCATTTATAAATATTATATCTTCTACTTTAAGTTCCATTACTTCAGCCGCTATTTGACTCATTATAGTTTTTGCACCTTGACCAACTTCAGTAGCTCCCACATAAATAGCTACTCTACCATCAGGTCTAAGCTCTGCTACAGCATTTGACACATCAGGGAAACCATTTCCGTAGCCTGTTCCATAAAAAGTATTTCCAAATCCTATTCCTCTTTTTTTCATATCTACTTCACCGCCCTTTATTTTATAGTATTTATACGCTTAGTAACTTCTTCTATACAATTTTTTAGTGGAATACTCTCAGCTAATATTTGTCCTGTAGCTGTTTTAGAACCTTCCTTGAATATATTTTTTAGTCTAAATTCTATCGGATCCATTTCTAATTTTTCTGCTAGCATATCCATTTGTTGTTCATATGCTATAGGAGGCTGTGTAGCTCCAAATCCTCTCATTGCACCAGCAAATGGATTATTTGTATATACTGCATAAGAATCTACTTTTACATTTGGTATCTCATAAGGCCCAGTAGCATGTACTCCACCTTTTCTAAGAACATTAGGAGCCCAAGATGCATAAGCACCCGTATCGCCTATTATAGTAGCTTCCATAGCTAGTAGTTTTCCATCTTTAGTAGCACCTGTTTTGTATTTCATAATATAAGGATGTCTTTTAGAATGTGCTTCAAATGATTCATCTCTTGAATATATAGCTTTTACAGGTTTTTTTGTAATATAGGCTGCTAAAGCTAAATGTATCTGGAGAGTTATATCTTCTCTTCCTCCAAAAGCACCACCTACAGCTGGATTTATTATTTTGATTTTTTCCAAAGGTAATCCCATTGCTTCTGCAACTTCAAGTTGATCAAAATGAGGGTATTGAGTTGCCACACACACTGTTAATGTCTCATCTTCTTCCATATATGCTACTCCAGCTTCTGGTTGTAAGAATGCATGATCTACCATAGATGTTTTATATTCATTTTCAACTATAACGTCACACTTACTAAAAGCTTCTTCTACATCTCCCGTTTTAAGTTTATAATGATACAATATATTACTGTCCTCATTATCGTGTACTTTTGGAGAACTTTCTTTCATTGCTTCTATTGGATCAAATACTGCTTCTAAAATATCATAATCTACTTTTATCTTACCTAGAGCTTCATCTGCTATTTTTTCTGATTCAGCAATTACAAACGCTATAGGATCTCCTACTCTTCTTACTTTTTTTTCACAAAATACTTCATGATCCTTAAACAATACACCATGACTATTATGACCTGGAACATCTTTATATGTTAATACCTTAATAACTCCATCTATAGCTTCTGCTTCTGATGTATCTACTTTTATATAAGCATGAGGGTATTTTGATCTTAATGTTTTTCCATACAACATACCGTCCATATAAATATCTTGAGGATATATAGCCTCTCCCTTTACTTTTGAAAGTGCATCTACTCTTAAAACACTCTTTCCTACTATATTCAAGGTCATATTACTCATCCTCCTTTAACTTCTTTGATGCTTTTTCTATAGCATTTACTATCTTATTGTATCCTGTACATCTACATAGATTACCTGATATTGCTTCCCTTATCTCAGATTCATTTGGATTTATATTTTTATCAAGAAGTGCTTTTGCTGATAATACCATACCTGGAATACAGAAACCACATTGGACAGCTCCTTCTTCTAAGAATGCTTCTTGGATTGGATGAATTTCTTTGCCTTTCTGTAAACCTTCTATTGTCAATATATTTTTATTCTCTACTTGAAAAGCCATTACTAAGCATGAATCTACTATTTCACCATCTACTATAACAGTACACGCACCGCATTCTCCTTCTCCGCAACCTTCTTTAGTCCCTGTCAGTCCTAGATCCTCTCTTAATACATCTATTAATCTTTTAGACTCATCTATATAAATATTCTTAGTTTCACCGTTAACAGTAAATTCAACATTTTTCATAGATAATCCTCCTTTTTTTAAACATTAGTTGGTAATTAATTCTAAAGCCTTATTCATTGCTTCTTTGAAAATCCCCTTAACAGCTTCACTTTTAAACTCTACTGTAGATCTTCCTTTTAGTCTTTCTTCTACAACCTTTTTGAAATAATCTGAGCCTTCTAATATCGTTTTATCTTCTAACTTTTTATTTATTAAAAACTCTTCAACTTTCTTTTCTCTTAAACAATATTTTCCTAATGCTCCACTTCCAATTCTTATGTTTCTTATTACTTTATTATCATCTACATCAACATATAAGCTAGTGCAAATTCTAGATATAGCTAGAGCTTTTCTAAGTCCTAATTTACTAAATGATAAAACTTGATTTTTTTCTAATTCTTTGAACTTTACTGAGTATAAGATTTCATTAGGCTTAATATCTACTTTTCCTTTATCTAAAAATAGATTTTCTAATGGTACTTCTCTCTCTGAATTTTTACTTTTTATAGTTGCTATTGCTCCTAATGCAAGTAAAGGAGGTACAGTATCTGCAGCTGGCGAACCATTACAAATATTCCCTCCTATAGTTCCTCTATTTCTTATTTGTGGCGATCCCACTGAATGAGCAGCCTCTTTTAATCCTATGATATTATCTCCTAATTTATTAGATTTATATATACTACTAAAAGTAACTGCTGATCCCATTTCAATGTACCCATCTTTTATATTTACTTCTTTTAGTTCTTGTACATCGAATATGTCTATTAAGACCTCTGGGAAAACCTCATTGTTTTTAAGCCCAATAACCAAATCTGTTCCTCCAGCTAATAACTTAGCTTTTTCTCCATACCTGTCAAGTAAATCCAGTATGTCTTCTAGATTTGTAGGCTTGTAAGTCTTTTTTATATTCATAAAAACCCTCCTTAGTTTAATCTTAGGAAAATGTTTTCCTGGCTTTTCTTTTAATGTTTCCTAATGAAACAAATATCTATGCTTAAACTACAAAAAGTAATTTTCTAAATTAATTAAATAAATTTTAAACAATAATATTCTTATGTGTATCAAACTTTTAGACTGGAACTACTTTAAAAGTTTATTATATGACTTTTCGTTAACTTAGATTCGTGATAAGAACAATTTCCTTAATGTAACAAAGTTAACGTCATTTGTTGTTATAATTTTAACTTATCTTTATATATTTTACACCTCATAAATATATATATCAATAACACTATATGGCATATGACTTAATTTTTTAAAAAATAGTCTCAAAACTTCGTCTTGAGACTATTTTTTATACATATACTATTTATAATAAAGCAATTCTTAAGATGAAAATAATTGCTAAAATATACATAACAATTGATACATCTTTGAATTTTCTTGCTAATACTTTTAAAG
>NZ_LGSS01000026.1 GCF_001190785.1 Gottschalkia purinilytica
GATATTATGTAGATACAGTAGGAAGAAATAAAAAGGCAATTGCAGAGTATATAAAAAATCAAATGCAAGAAGATATAGCAGGTGATCAAATAAGTTTGAAAGAGTTTATAGACCCGTTTACGGGTGAAGAGGTAGCCAAAGGGAAGAAAAAATAACCCCTTAAGGGGTGCCCTGAAAAACTATAGCAGTTGGCAAACCTTTCAGGGTGTCTTAAGACACAGCAAGTAATATGCCCTTATAGGGCTGAGCAAACCACCCGTTTGACGGGTGGTCATGATTATTTTTAAATATAAAAATACATTCTGGTAAAAATTCAAATAAGTTTTTATATAGTGTTTCTTTTTTATATAATTCTTTTTTTAGTTCAGATACCTTAGAAATATCTCTAAAACTACATATTTTTCCTTTAACATTTCTATCATCCTTAAGAAAATAACATGTACGTTCATAAACTCTACCATCTTTTAATGAAACATAGTCTATAGAAGTAGAATTACTTCGAGATAAATCTTTGGGCCCATATAATAATTCTAAAGGAGAAGAAAAGCTAGTGTCTATATATTTTTCTATAATGTTAGCTAACTTTAAATTATCATTTTCTATACTTAAGTTTCTTTTAATATTAAACATATCAAAGAATCTGTTGTTTATATGTATAATATTATCACAGTTATCAAGTACTATTATTCCATCATTAGTAGATTCTATAATAGATGTAGTGAGACTATCGTGTTCGTATTCAGTTGAACCTTTTGTTGAAAGAAGTGAATGTGATATGTTGACTGCAACTGTGACAATACCTATTACTAGACCATTTTCATCTCTAATTGGAAATGCATGTATAACATAAGTTAGCTCGTTATATTTAGTTTTAAATTTTATTTTTCTTTTAATAGGTGTTGCTGTTTCAATAACTCTAAGCTTTAACTTCATTAAATCATATGTACCTGATGAAACTAAAATATCATCAGCTTTTTTCCCAATAACTTCTTTGAATGTAATATCAAGATTAGGGCTATATACCCAAGTATAGTTCAAATCAATGTTACATTGAGAAATAATAACAGGAGATTCTAGTATAGTTTTTTTTAGATCTTCACTTATATGATCTAAGACCGTATCTTCTTTATCCAATATTGAATTTTTTTTGTTCAGTTCACTTATTAACTGCTCTTTAGTCATAAATTCGTAATTTGTCAATTATGTCACTCTCCCTTGAAGTATAATATTAAATTAATGTAGATAAAAATACTAAAAGATAAATACCCACAATATTAAAAATAACTAATTTTATCATAAATATAAAAATTTCAAAATACAAGTTCTTGTATATACGACTTTTAACAAACTGTGTGGAATTCTCCCATCCTCTATAGGTGGGAGATGGATAACATCTTTTTTATACAAGCTAAATGCCTGTATAAAAAAGGTTATATGTTACAATGACATAAAGGTGAGGTGATATTATGTTAAAAGCATATAAATATAGAATTTATCCAAGTAAAGAACAACGAGAATATTTAGCTAAGACATTTGGCTGTACTAGATTTATATAATAAAATGTTATCAGATAGAATAGATACTTATAGCAAATATAAAAACAATAAAGAAGAATTAAAAAAACAAAAGTATTCAACACCAGCACAATATAAAAAAGAATATAAATTCTTAAAAGAAGTTGATAGTCTAGCTTTAGCAAATGTACAATTAAACCTAGATAAAGCATACAAAAAATTTTCTAGAGATAAATCAGTAGGATTTCCTAAGTACAAAAGTAAAAAGTCTAATAGACATAGCTTTACTACAAACAATCAAAATGGAACAGTATATATAAAAGATAGTTATATAAAAGTACCTAAACTAAAATCTAAGATAAAGATAAAACAGCATAGAAAATTTATAGGAATTATTAAATCTTGTACTATTTGGAGATATTGACCAAGAAGCTCCCTCTTCTATAAGTGGGAGTAGTTCACTGTTTTGTTTAACTTGTTAAAAATATCAAAATATAATAAGATAAGATATAATATACAAAGTAATGAAAGGATATGATATAAAGAAATGGTTATAGAGCTTTCTAAATATGAAAAAATAGCTCTGGATATAGCTTATAGTATATATAATGAAGAGCTTAAAGAAGGAGAAAAGGTAAAAGGAAGATCTACTCTTTCTGGTAAATATAATGTATCCCCTGAAACTATAAGAAGAGCTATTAAACTTTTAAGTGATATGGGAGTAGTGGAAGTAAGTGAAAAAAGCGGGATATATATAAAATCAAAAGATAAGGCTGGAGAATATATAAAAAAGTATCAATCTAAAAATAATGTAATGACATTGAAAAAGAATATAGAAGATTTAATAAAAGAAAAGCAGGATATAGACAAGAAAATTATGGATAACTTAAATTTACTTATAGAATATTCAATTCACTTGAAAAGCATAGGATCTATTTGCCCATTTCAAATAGAATTAAAGGCTGGAAGTCATTTGATAGGTAAATCAATAAGTGAAGTTCAATTTTGGCAACAAACAGGGGCAACTATCATAGGTGTTCATAGAGGCGAGGAAGTAATGTTATCCCCTGGTCCAGATGTAAAGTTTGAGGAAGGGGACAGTGTTCTCTTTATAGGAAACAATAAAGATATAGTGAATAAAGTTAATGAATATGTAGGATAATCTTATTAAATTTTTAAAATATAATTTTTATATTTACTTGCAATAATTATTTTTTATAAATATATTTTTAAATAGAATTGAGAAAGGATGTTTAAACATCCTTTTTTTATTGTTAAATTTACTTAAAACCAAACATTGAAATTTTAACCTAAATTAGTAAATATTTTTTTATAGTCTATAAGTGGTAGGGTAGTTTAAAAGGAAATTATATGGTAATATATATATACAGGCAACTTTTATGAGTATTTAAAGTTGCTTAAAATTATTAAATAATTTATAAACATAAATAACTAGTTATTAGCTAGTTCAGTAATTTCAATATAATTAATTTAATGTTTGTCTTTTGCACATATTGTGAATTTATATTAAAAACTTTATTTAAATTATATTAAATTCTAAAGTTGGAATAATATAAACATAGAGCATAGATGGAACTTTTAAGTATGCATATATAGTAAAGGATAAAGAGAAAATTAAGTAACCTACAGATAATAAAGTTTAAAAACTTTTAAAAATAAAGGGGTGAGTTGATGAACATATTACGCTTTTTCATAGAAAGATGGGATAAAATTTTAAATTTAACAATGGAACATCTACTTATTGTACTAATTGCCATGTCGATTTCTATTATACTCGGATTGTTCATTGGTATACTTATAACTTATAACGAAAAGTTTGCAAGTATAGTACTCAGTATAGCAGGTATATTTATGACGATACCAAGTTTAGCTCTTTTTGCTATCATGATACCTATATTAGGTATTGGTAAAGTATCTGCTATTGTAGCACTAATACTATATACACAACTTCCAATTATAAGGAATGTTTATATAGGAGTTAAAAATATAGATCCAAATATAATAGAATCTGCTAGAGGAATGGGCCTTTCGAGAAAAAAGATACTTTATAAGGTAAAGTTGCCTTTAGCATTTCCTGTAATTATGGTAGGTGTAAGAACAGCAGTTGTAATGGGTGTAGGAATAGGAGCAATAGCAGCATATATAGGGGCAGGTGGACTTGGAGACTATATCTTCCAAGGGATTAGTCGTAGTAATGACAAAATGGTTATTATAGGAGCAATTATAATTTCAATACTTTCTATTATATTGGATAAATCACTAAAACATGTTCAAGAGAAGTATGAGTTATAGAATTACTTGGGGGTGTAATTATGATTAAATTTGAAAAAGTAACAAAGTTATATCCAAATTCTAAAATTGCATCTGTTAAAGATTTGGATTTAGATATAGAAAAAGGAGAAATATGTGTAATAGTAGGTACATCAGGCTCTGGAAAGACAACAACCATGAAAATGATAAATCGTCTTATAGAGCCTACTTCTGGAAAAATATATGTTAATGGGGAAGACATAAGTAAAATAAACCCCATAAAGCTAAGATTAAATATTGGATATGTAATTCAAGGAACAGGATTATTTCCACATATGACAATAGAAGAAAATATAGCGGTTGTTCCAAATGAAAAAGGATGGGACAAAGAGAGAATCAATAAGAGAATAGATGAATTATTGGAATTAGTGGAATTAGATCCTAAAATATATAGAAAAAAATATCCTAAGCATCTAAGTGGAGGACAACGTCAACGTGTTGGTGTAGCAAGAGCTTTAGCAGCAGATCCACCTATTATGCTTATGGATGAACCTTTTGGGGCATTAGATCCTATTACACGTAGAAAAATACAAGATGAGTTCCTTCATATACAAGAAAAGATATGTAAAACTATCGTATTTGTAACTCATGATATTGACGAAGCAATAAAAATGGGGGACAAAATAGCAGTTATGAAAGGTGGAAGACTTGTACAGTTTGGAACTCCTGAGGAAATACTAAGTAATCCAGCTGATGAATTTGTTGAAAGTCTCATAGGTACTAATAGTACATTAAAAATGATGAATTTAATTCGATGCAGAGAGATAATGAGAGAGGTCCCAGTAGTAATATTTGATGAAGATGCAGAAGTTGTTTTAAGGAAAACAGAAAATAAAAATTCAAAGTCTATTGCAGTAGTTGACGATAAAGAAAAACTAATAGGATATGTAAAACGTAGTAAGATTGTTAATCATAAAGGGTCTATAAGAAAAATGGTAAAATCCATAAATGGACATGTAAAAGAAAATACAACACTTAATGATACTCTTTCTGAGATGTTTAGTATAGGATCTAAAGAAATATTTGTAACAGATAAGAATGATCATGTTAAGGGAGTTATTAATATGGATGACCTCCTTAAGGCGGTGAGTGACGATGAGTAGTAAAACATCAAAGGCAAACATAAAGAATGTATTTATTTTTATAGTATTAATTGTTATAGGAGTTGCAATTAGTTGGTATGTAGTTAATTATCCTAAAGATAGCATAGTATCAAGGTTTATAACTTATGATAGAATAATTAACTTACTATTACAACATATCTATATAGTGTTTTTATCATCTATACTTGCCATTGCTACATCTGTTCCTTTAGGCATAATTCTAACTAGACCTAGGTTTAAGAAACTAAACTCGCCTGTTATGGGAATAGTTAATATAGGACAAACAGTACCTAGTTTAGCTATTATAGCACTATTTGTAAGTGTATTAGGAATAGGAGTTAAAACTGCTATATTTGCGCTTTGGATCTATTCACTACTTCCTATACTTAACAACACTATTGCTGGAATACAAAGTGTTGATACCTCAATAATAGAAGCTGCAAAAGGGATAGGGATGAAACCTATTAAAATTCTAACTAAAGTAGAGCTTCCATTAGTACTTCCTATCATTATTGCTGGAATCAAGACAGCAGTTGTTATAAATATAGGTAATGCTGTACTAGCTACCTTTGTAGGTGCTGGTGGATTAGGAGATTTAATAATAGCTGGAAACAATATAAACAGATGGCAAATATTAATGTTAGGCACAAGTTTACCTGTACTAATGGCCTTTGCAGTAGATTATTTACTAACTATATTTGAAAATAGTCTAAAGAAGGCATAAAGGAGTGGTATAGTGGACTATGGAAATAAAACATTTAGAAAATTATTGATTTTAATACCAACTGTACTAATAATGACACTTTTTTTTACTGGATGCGCAAAAAAAGGAATGTCAAATACTATTAAAGTTGGATCGAAAGAATATACAGAGCAGTTATTATTAGGACAAATTACTATAGTAGCTTTAGAAAATGCTGGATTTAAAGTAGAGGATAATACTAATATAGCTGGAACAGACAAAGTTAGAGGTGCTCTTTTAAATAAAGAAATAGATGTATATTGGGAGTATACTGGAAATGCTTGGCTCATGAATTTAAAGCATGATGAAGTTATAACAGATTCACAAGAAATATATGAAAAAGTAAAAAAAGAAGATAGAGAAAATGGTATAGTTTGGCTCAAATATGCTCCATTTAATAACACATATACTATAATGCTTACGAAAAGAGATAGTGAAAAGCTTGGAATAAAGACTATAAGCGAACTAGGAGAATATGTAAGGAAAAACCCAAATAAGCTAGTGTTTGCTAGTGATCATCAATTTTCAGCAAGACCAGATGGTTTAGGAGCCCTTGAAGATTTTTATGGTTTTGAGTTTAAAAATAATCTAAAGACTATGGAGACAGGTATAATTTACAGAACTTTAAAAGAAGGAAAAGTTGATGCAGGTATGGGATTTGCTACAGATGGACGTATAAAAGCTTTTAACTTAGTTAATTTAGAAGATGACAAACATTTCTTCCCAGTATATAATCCTGCACCTATACTAAGGGAAGATACAATAAAAAAATATCCTGAAATTGAAAAAATTCTAAATGGCGTATCTCAAAAGCTAGATACTGAAACAATGACACTACTTAACTATAGAGTAGATATTGAAGAAAAAGATCCAAAAGAAGTTGCAAGAGATTGGCTAAAATCAGAAGGTCTTATAGATTAAAGATGACTATTTTGAAAGTATTATTTATTGCAGAAAAAACTCTGTATTTCCTTATTATAAAAAGGAGATACAGAGTTTTTTTATAACTAATATACTTTTCTAACATTCAAATATAATTGTAGCCAAACTATTTCCAAGAGAAGATGTTGCATATGTTACGAAATTACTTAAAGCAATAATGCTTAATTTCTCATCTCTAAGCTTTTATAGTAACAGATTACATAATAAGTGAATAAGATATTAAGAATTGGGCAAATATATAATAAAGAATAAATATTGCATATACAAAAAGACTTCTTCCCCTTTCTAAGTAAATAAATACTTTAAAAAGTCTTTTGTTAGAATAAAAATCCATTACACTTTTTTATTTAACGTATATGTAAAAAATACCCCTACAATAATAGGGGTATTTTTTATGATTTTTATTAAAATAATAAATAAAGTTTACAAAAATATATTGCTTAATATTATGAACTACTAAACTTATACCCAATAATATATTAATTATTAGTTGAGCTATAGAAAGCATTTTTAGAAATTAAAAGATTATGATGCTAAAAATTTACAATATATTTTCCTAAGGACTTGCAATTTTCTATATCCTCATCTCCTGGTTCTAGATTACAGATAAGTCCTTCATCCTGAATCATATTTGCGTTATAAGAATCCATTAATTCATACCATTCTGTCATCCATTCGCCGTCACCCCAGTCATAAGAGCCAAATAAAGCTAATGGTTTTTCAGATAAATTGTCTTTAATAGAATCTATAAAGTTTTCCATAGATGAGTCAAGCTGTTCAGCACCCATAGCCGGACATCCTAAAGCTATAACATCTGAGTTCTCTATGTTTTCTAAGGAAGCATTTTCAACAGATATTATTTCTGCATTTCCCCCAGCAGACTTAATACCTTCAGATATATATTTAGCCATCATTTCTGTATTTCCAGTTGAACTGTAGTATATTATTGAAACATTTTTCATGTCATATATCCCTCCTAGAATTATATAGATAATGATAATTATTATCAAACTTAATATACCACATAAAAATATATTTAATCTTTTTGTATAAAAAATATGAATAAATAGTAAATACACGAATAATTATTTTGTAGGCATGTCTTAATTATTTTTAAAAAAGTTAACAGATTAGTTAACAGAAATGATTGATAAAATTCAAAAAAGGAGTATGATATAAATGTATGAATATGAATTTGTTAAGGTACAACTTATAAATAAAGCTTTAGGATATAGTATTGAACCTAAGAATGACTACAAAGAAATAATAAAGAGCTATGCAAAAGAAGGATGGAGACTATTTCAAATCTTTTCACCAATTACATATAGTTCTCATAGTAGCGAATATATTGAGTTAATATTCGAGAAAGAGGTTAAAGAAGAAAGTTAACTAAAAAAGTAACAAATTTTTTAAAAAAAATAAAAAAAAGTATTGACTTATGAAATGAAAATGATTATCATTATATATAAGGAATGAAACATGTCCTAAGAGCATAACAACTTAATAATAAATTCCTGAGAGTATCACTTTAAACAAATTTAAGCCTTTTACTTTTAGAATTAAAAATTATGTTGTATCGTTTAAAGGAAACCTCAAAGATAAGCCAGTAGTAAAGCTTTGTAGCTTCACTATAAAATTTTCATATAGCCTCTAACTTTTGAAAATAAAAATAGTGATACTTAAAGGAACAATCAAAATCTACACAACCATAAAACCATTAAATTTAATTATTTCTAAGATATACATAGGAAAACATCACACACTGCCCTATGTCTTAGAAATAAACCTAAAGAAGCTTTCATATTTATAATCCCCTTTAATGAGTACAAGGACGGAAAACTCATTAAAAAAGTATGGCAACTGAAATCTAAAGTGAAAATGTGTAAAACCTTTAAAAGCTTTTTTAACTAACCTTTATGTGCTTCGCAAATGCGAGGCACATTTTTTTATTTTATAGTAAAATTGTAATAACAAATATGTTTTTAAATATAGAAAGTAAATAAAAATAGAATTAAAATATTTTTATTAAGTTAATAGAGGAAATTAAGATTTATTTCAAAATATTATAATATATATAAACTAAGTTGTTGAATATCTATTTTTATTGGTGGTAAAAAGATAATAGTTTAATTAAATTTAAATTGATATAAAATAAAAAATTAAACTAGACAAAACATTTGTACTTCCTTATTTTATTATTTTCATATTTTAGCTATTCAACAGTTAATAAACAAATTAAATTAATAGTTTCAAGGAGCGTATTTATGATTAAATCAGTTGAGCTTAAAAATTTTAAAGCTTTTAAAAAGTCAGGAACTGTAGATATAAGAAAAGTGAATATATTTGTAGGGGCTAACAGTTCTGGTAAATCAAGCTTTATTCAGTCACTTTTATTGCTTAAAAACTATATTGACTCTAAAGAAGAAGATAAAGTTTTTTGCCCAACTAAGGGTATAGGAACATATAAAACATTAGTATATAATAATAACTTAGAAAATAAGATAGGGTATAAGATAACATTTAGCAGTAGAAAAGAAGAAAATTTAGACTTACAAGATACATTAATAGATGTAACTTTGTTTGATGATGAAAAAAGTATGAATTCAGAACATATCTGTGATACAGATGAAATCACATGTAGCTTGATAGAAAGTTTAAATGACATATCTGTAAAAGAAATAGAGTTTATAATTAAGTTAAATTCAGATGGAATACCAGTAGTAGATGAGTTTAAAATAATATCAAATAAAAGTGATGAAGTTACTATTTACTTAAATAAAAATTCCTATCAGCTAAAGTTAAATAATGATGAACTAGAAATTCCAGATATAATAGTACCTTTCAAATTTTACTTTAAAGTGAATAAAGACAAAATAAAGGATTTAAGTAAGGACAGTTTAGAAATAGTATTAAAATCTAATCATTTACTTGAAGATTTAAATAAAAAAGCAATTGAATTTTCTAAAAAGCTTATATATATAGAATCCTTAAGAAGCAAAATTGAAAGAGCTCAATATATTCACACAGAGGATTCCTTTAGAACTGTTGGCACAAAAGGAGAAAATACACTAAATGCTTTATTAGGTATAGATAGAGTAAGTGTTAATGAAGATAAATCTAAAGAAGAAATAAAAGGTAAAATAAACTATTGGCTCAATGAATTTGACTTAGGAGACAATATTGATATTAAAAAATCAGATGAAGAAAATTATTCTATAGTTATAAGAAACAAAAATTTAGGTATATATAATAACATCTCAGATGTAGGTATAGGAACATCTCAACTATTACCTATAATTGTAGAGTCAGTTAATTCACCAAGAGGTAGTACTATTATTATAGAAGAACCTGAAACACATATTCATCCCAAAGCACAATCTAAATTATCAGATCTATTTGTAGACTGTTCAAAAAATGATGATAAAAAGTTCTTTATAGAAACCCATAGTATATTTTTAGTAACACAACTTCAAATACTTGTTTCACAAGGTAAGATTTCTCCAGAAGATGTTAGGGTATATTACTTTATTCAAGATAAAGATGGCTCAAGAGCAATTAACATGAATATATTGGAGAATGGACAGTTTGAGCAAGAATGGCCAAGTGGATTTTTTGATATTCATTATGAGCTAGGAAAGAAGTTATTTGAATCTATGTAAAATAGTTTATATAAAATAGGTGAAGGTATGAAGCTAGAAGTTACAGTATGTAAGGACATCATAAGAAAAAAGTTTGATATAGACGATAAATATAATAATTGTAGAGAAAGAATAAATAAAAACACTCTTATAGTTAGCAACGAGCTATTAAATTTATGGGAAGAAGATGCGAGGAAGAATAATTATGAAGCTCAGTTTAGAAATTGGTATTTTTCCATAATAACTTCAGGAAGAAAAGTCAAAAAAGTAAATATAGATAATGTGAAAAGAACTAAAGGAGCTAAAAGTGAAGAAGAAAAAATAGTTATAAAGACGGCTATGTCTTCAAAAGACAAGATAGTTGTGGGAAATGTTAATTCTGAATTAGAAAAAAGAAATAAAAAAATATACTTTATATCTGAAAACATATTCTTGAAAGATAAAAAGCAAACTATCAATATGGAAGACATAAAGAATGTATTTAGAAATGGGAGATATGATAGTTTATTTGATATATATGAAACTCCAGTTAGGTTAGAAGTAGCTATTGATAGTGATTCTGAACTTTTAGGCATGTATCTTTCAAATTTTTTTAAGAACTCTAAGAATTTAATTATAAATGATAGATATATAGCTAATAAGGAGAATGAATCAAATGTAAATAAATATGTTTTACGATATGTTAATAAGGATGAGTGCAAAATAACTTTTATTCTTCCTAAAGATAAAAGACATAAGGAAATTGAAAATAAGTTTATGAATTATAATGGATATAAAAGTGATGTAATATTTCAGGATAGGAAGCTTACTCATCATTCTTCAATAGAATCTGATAACTATATTATAGACTTAGGGTATAGACTCAGAGTTTTTGGGGATAATGATGATGGAAAGACAGAACAAGAAGTTATAAATATAACCAAAAAATAATAATATAAAAGAGAATACCTATTATAGGTATTCTCTTTTATATTATTATAGTAAATTTTAGTTATATAAAAACTTCATATTTTATTTAGGAACAGGTAACTATCTATAATATTAAGTCTTGCTATAGATAATTTAAATGATCATAATAAATAAACATACTATTACTATGTGTTTACTTATTGATATAAGGGGTATGATTACTTTGAGAATAAATTAACACCAATTAAAAGGTATGTGGAGGGATTTAATAAGATGAAAGTAGCAGTGATAGGTTGTACACATGCAGGTACAGCAGCTATACTTAATATTAATAAGTTATACCCAGATGCAGATATAACTGTTTATGAGAGAAACGAAACTATATCTTTTTTATCATGTGGAATCGCACTATATGTAGGTGGAGTTGTTAAAGATCCAGATTCATTATTCTATTGTTCGCCACAAGAGTTATCAAAACTAGGTGTAAAAACTAAAATGAGACATGATGTATTAGAAGTGAATACAGATAATAGAACGATTAAGGTTAAAGATTTACAAACTGATGAAACATTTGAAGATAGTTATGATAAGCTTGTTATAACTACAGGATCATGGCCTATTATTCCTAATATTGAAGGAAGTGACTTAGATAATATATTACTTTCTAAGAACTTCTATCATTCAAACGAAATAATTGCAAGATCAAAAAATGCTAAAAATATAGTAGTTGTAGGAGCTGGATATATAGGAGTAGAACTAGTAGAGTCATTCCAAAAGAAAGGAAAGAATGTAACACTAATAGATACTAATGAGCGTATATTAGGTAGATATCTAGATGAAGAGTTTACAAATATAGCAGAAAAAGAGCTTTCTGATAATTCTATAAAGCTAGCATTAGGGGAAACAGTTACTAAATTTGAAGGAAGTAATGGAAAAGTTTCAAAAGTTATCACAACTAAAGGAGAATATGAAGCAGACTTAGTTATCATGTGTATTGGATTTAGACCGAACACTGATTTATTTAAAGGTCAACTTGATATGCTAGAAAATGGTGCCATAATAGTAGACGAATATATGCGTACAAGTAAGGAAAATGTATTTGCTGCAGGAGACAGTTGTACAGTTATATACAACCCAACGGGAAAGCATGATTATATACCTCTTGCAACAAATGCAGTACGTATGGGAACATTAGTTGGTAGAAACCTAGTCAATCCTACAACAAGATATTTAGGAACTCAAGGAACATCAGGAATTAAGATATATGACTATAATATAGCATCTACAGGACTTACTGAGTATAGTGCTAAAGAAGAAAATATACAAGTAGATACTGTAACTGTTGAAGAAAATAATAGACCTGAGTTTATGCCAACTTATGAAAATGTTAAGTTTAAGGTTGTATATGAGAAAGATTCTAGAAAGATTTTAGGAGCACAGATTTTATCTAAAGAAGATTTAACTCAATCAATAAATACTATGTCTGTATGTATACAAAAAGGAGTAACAATTGATGAACTTGCGTTTATTGATTTCTTCTTCCAACCACACTACAATAAGCCTTGGAACTTCTTAAATACAGCAGGATTAAATGCTAAGTAGATATAACAAATATAAGAAATGATTAATCTTAAGTTTATAACTTATTTTATGTAAAATTAGAAAAGCTCCTTGTAGTAACTTTAATTAAAGTTATTACAAGGAGCTTTGTTGCTAGGTTTTCACGCTATCTCATATATCTATAATATATTCTTTAACAAGGTTATAAAAACTACAATAAAAATTACTATAAAAGTTCTAACATTTGTAGAAATTTTTATTTTGTTATTTGAGCATTTTGTTATAATAAAGCTTACTAATAATATTAATATATATACCACTATTATTAGTGCTATTAGATTAAGAAATGCAATCATTTTGTATCATCCTATTATATTATAATAAATTTCAATACATTAACTCCATTATATAACAAAAATGTTTAAATAATTCATAAAAATTAATAATGTTCACACTTTATCATTTTTATGTCAAGAATACTCTCACCTCTTTAGATAGGTGATGAATTGACATTTGCCGATAGACAAGTATTGAAATATACTTTAGTAAGAGATATTATTATATATGATAAATATTCTTAAAGGTGGTGAAATAATGTATCTAACAACCGTTAATAGACTTAGATTGAATCAAAATGAATTTAATTTAATAAATGAATTATGTTGGTTATCTAAAAACTTGTATAATTCTACTTTGTATGAAGTAAGACAACATTATTTCAACACTAGTGAGTTTCTAAAATATACAAAAGCATATCATATTTTAAAAAATACTGAAAATTATAAATTACTTCCTTCTCAAGTAGCACAACAAACTATGAAAGTAGTTGAAAGAACTATGAAGTCATTTTTTGGACTACTTAGAGAGAAGAAAAAAAGTAATTATAATAAACCTATTAAAATGCCTAGATATTTAAACAAAGAAGGTAAATTTGTATTATTATATACTCCTGCTCATATGAGATATATTAGTGATAATCAAATAAAACTCACTGTAAAAAAAGAGTTATTAGAAAAACACAATCTCAAAGAACTTGTTATTACAATACCTAAGCATATAATAGGTAAAGCCATAAAAGAATTAAGAATTAATCCACTAAGACAACTTCTAAAAGTAGAATTTGTCTATCTTAGTGATAAAAATAATTATCCTAAAGTCGATAAAAATAAGAATATATTATCTATTGATTTAGGTATAGACAATCTTTGTACTATGATAAATAACGTAAATAATCAGCCTATCATCATAGATGGTAGAGAAATAAAATCTATTAATAGATTATTTAATAAAAACTTATCAAAATACAAATCTATATCTAAAAAGGTTAATGATAGATATTCAACTAAAAAAATAAACAGATTATATTCTAAGAGAAATAATGTATTTAAAGATAAATTCCACAAAGTAAGTAACTATATTATCAATTATTGTATAGATAATAATATTTCAAAAGTAGTAATTGGCTACAACCAAGAATGGAAACAAAATATAAATATTGGAAAAACTAATCA